>RFJH01000225.1 GCA_003694975.1 Anaerolineae bacterium
AGCGAAACACCTGGTGCCCGAAGACCTGATCCACCGCATCACGGCCTCCGGCACGCCGGAGGAAGCGCGCGCGAAGGTGCAGGAATACATTGACCACGGCGCGACCTGCCCGATCCTCTACCCCGTCGGCGGCGACGTGAAACTGCTGATCGACACCTTCTCCCCCCAACGGAACGCATAGCGCCGGTAAAACTCCTCGCCGGAGGCTGAAGCCTCCGGCTCAGTGCATAAAA
Source organism: Anaerolineae bacterium (assembly GCA_003694975.1). GTDB lineage: Bacteria > Chloroflexota > Anaerolineae > Anaerolineales > Villigracilaceae > J097. The sequence continues at coordinate 234 of RFJH01000225.1, forward strand.
GCCCCTTCGGGGCTGCTTTACCCCCAAGGAAAAGACGTTCAACTTCTGCGAGAAGTTGAACGTCTTATCGTGTATCACCCCTCCCTATCGCTTCTTCATCATCTCTGTTTCTCTCCGTTCATCTCCGGTTCCACGTCCAGCACCTGCCACTCGCCGTTCTCCGGGATCATCCCCCACACTTCCTCAATCGGGCGATGGCGAAAGTGCGCCAACGCCACCGCCAGGGCGAAGCCGTGGGAGACCACGGCGACGGTCCCGCCGGGGTGTTTCGCGAGAATCTCCTCCAGGGCGCGCACGACGCGCTCGCGCACCTTCGCCACCGTCTCGCCGCCGGGCGGGGCGACGCGAAGAGGGTCGCTCTTGCGGCGCTCGAAACGCTCCGCGTAACGCGCCTGGATCTCCGTCACCAGCATCCCCTGCCACTCGCCCTGGTGAATCTCGCGCAGGCGGGGGTCTTCGTGCACGGGCAAGCCCTTCAGGCGCGCCAGCGCTTCCGCCGTCTCACGCGCGCGGGCGAGGTCGCTGGAATAGACGGCATCGAAAGGCACGTCTTTCAGCGCCTGCGCCAGGCGGGCCGCCTGGGCGCGTCCACGCGCGTTGAGGGGCACGTTGGCCTGTCCCTGCCAGCGCCCTTCCACGTTCCAATCCGTCTCGCCGTGGCGGATGAGATACAGGCGCGTCATAGGCCGTGACGCTCCCGATACTCCGGCAACTCAATCATCGGGGGGCGCTCCCGTTCGGCGATCTCCTCCACTTCCAGGAAGAAACGCCCTTTCTCATACCGAATCAACTTCATCGAGCGATTCACTTCCTCCAGAATCTGCCAGCCATAACGCCGTTCCAGTTTGCGCGCCACGGCCTGGATGATGGCAAAGGACATCTTGCTCAGCGCCTCGAGCGGCTGATTGTGGTGAATGCGCTTCTGCAAATCCACCTGGGCGATGGCGCTCAGGCCGTAGCGCTCGAAGACATCAATCAGCATGGCAATCTCCACGCCGTAGCCCGAAGAGAACGGCAACCGTTCCAGCACCTCGCGCCGACCGCCGTATTCGCCCGAAAGCGGCTGGATGATGCCGGAGAGTTCCGGGTAAAACAGATTGAGCAACGGGCGCGCCGTCAACTCCGTCACGCGTCCGCCGCCCCCGGCCTGAATCTTATCCCCCACCTTGAGCGGGCGCCGGTAGAACCCCTTGACGAACTTCGTCCGATCGCGCAACAGAAGCGGTCCCATCAGCCCATAGACGAAGCGCGGGTGGATATTGACGATATCCGTATCAATCCACAGAATGATATCGCCGCGCGTCACATAGAGGCTCTTCCAGAGCGCCTCCCCCTTTCCGGCGCGGGCGCCATACTGGGGTAACACCTTCTGATGAATATAGACCGGAATCCCCAGGTCTTCAGCGATTTCACGCGTGCGGTCGGTGGAATTGGAATCCATGAGGACGATCTCATCCAGGAGGGGCACCTCGTCCATCAAGGCCTTCTTGACCGTGCGAATCACATTGCCGACCGTCTCTTCCTCGTTGAGCGCCGGAAGCGCAAGGCTGATCGTGACGCCCTGGCGCTCCTTGAGGGAGAGGAGATAATTCAAATCGGCGAACTCGTCCGCATAATAGGTGTTCTCGGCGAACCATTTATCCACCAGGATGGAGATCGCGGCGCGACCGGCCTCCTCCCCTTCCAGGTCTTCCGGGAGGGCGTGCGTGGTGCGCACGGCAATCACTCCCGCCTCGCTATGCTCCAAAATGCGCTCCGTCACCTCGCCGAGAAGCGGTCGGCGCTCCACCTCATCCAGGCGCGCGGACGTGCCCACGACCACCAGGTCGTATGCGGCGGAACGCTCCAGGATCGTCGCCGCGACATCATCGGAAGCGACCGTATCCTGCGCGACCTCGGGCAGATTCTGCAAGACGCGCTCCAGGCCGCGAAACGAAGCCTCGCTCTGCGCCGATTCATCCGGCGGGACGACACGCAGCGAGGCGACCTCCGCATCGGCGGTCTGCGCGATCAGCAGGGAGAGGCGCAACGCCTGCTCAGCATACACGCTCCCGCGCAAAGGCACCAGGATGCGCTTCAGGTGTTCCTCTATCGGGCCGCGCACAATCGCCAGGTCGCACGGCAACTCTTCAAAGAGTTCCGTCGGCGTGATGCGCAGGGTCTCGAAAGCGTGCGGCCACGCCAGGATAAGCAAATCGGGGAGTTCCTCATGGATGACCACCTGCAACTCTTCCCAGGGGGCATAGGAGACGCGCACGCGCTCGCGCACATGGACGCGCTCATCCGCGGCGTGAGCCAACAGCGTCTCGCGGACCTGCCGCGCCTGCGAAGTGGCCACGCTCAGTGAGACCCCCGCCGGTATCCCCACCACGCCAACGAGGATAATCTTCCCTCCCGGCCCGGCGATGAGGCGCGCGGCGGCTAGTGAAGAAGCGTTATCCCCCCCAGGCACAATCGGCACCATGATACGCCGAAATGCACGCGCACGATACTGTAATCTCATTCTCACTCCTTCGGTGTCGGAACGACGGTGCATGGCAATTTCTGCCATTATCTCCCGCCCGCCACCGGTCACGGCAAGCGGCGGCGCGAGGGTCAGGAAGAAAGCAGAGGGGCGATGCGCTCGCGATAAATCCGCTCCCAGGGATATTGACGGCGCACACGCCATCGCAACGCGAAAAAGGCGTTCGCGGCGAAGAAATCGGCCACCCGCTCCGCCACGGCGAGGGGGTCGGCATCGGGATCGAAATAGACGGCGTGCGTGCCCCCCAACTCGCGCAACTGGGGAATGTCGCTACAGAAAACGGGAATGCCCTCCAATCCCGCCTCCAGCACCGGAATGCCGAAGCCCTCCTCGCGACTGGGGAAGAAGAGCGCATCGGCCAGGCGGTAAAAATCGGCGATGACGGCATCGGGGAGGTACTCATCGCTCAATTCGGCCAGAAAGTGCGCCGCGCCCTCCAGCCCCAATTCGGCGCGCAGGGCGGTCAGACGCTCGAAATAGCGCACGTTGGCCGGGTTGTGCGGCCCCAACGGCCCGGTGACCACCAGTCTCGCCTGCGGATAGCGCTCCCGCAGATGCGCCAGGACGCGCAACGCCAGTTCGATGTTCTTGCGCGGCGTGATGCGCACCGGCAAGAGGAGCAGGGGCGCGGCGGAGAGCAGGTCGAGGCGGCGCACGAACTCTCGCGTGCGCGGCTCCAGTTTCAAGAAGCGCGCCACATCCAGCCCATTGGGCACCACGTGGATACGCTCTTCGGGGACATGAAGCAGGGCGGCCAATTCGCGGCGACGCGCCTCGGAGATGGTCACCTGGAGGGCTTCCGGCCAATCCGTGCGCAACAAATCCCAGGGATAGCCCTCGTGCAGTTCGGCGCGGTAGCGCGGCGTCGTCCAGGCCAGGTCGTGATGCCACAGGATGAAACGCGGACGAGGGCGGGATTCGGCCAGGCGGCGGAGCGCCGCCGTCAGGGCGAGGTTTTTCGCCAGCGAGCACACGTTGTGCGCGATGACCCAGTCCACGTCGCGCGTCGCCGCGTCGAGGGCATCGGTCAGGCGCGCCACGAGGTCATCGAAGGCCGGCGGGAGGCGGCCCGCGTCCAGGTCGGCTTTGACCGTCAGCACGTCCGGATGGCGCGAATCCACGAGGGGGATGTGAACGAACGGGATGCGCTCGTCCGTCTGGGCGCCGCGTCCGGCGATGATGCGCACGCGGTGACCCGCCCCGGTCATCAGGCGGGCATGATGCCCGATAACGCTTTCCACGCCTCCCACCACCGGGGGCGCGGCGTAGTGCAGAAGGACGATTTGCATTTATTCCTCTTCTCTTGTTCCAAAACAGGCGTAGAGCAATGTGCGTAAGTTGTGTTCCAGGGCGGTGAAGGAATAATAGCGTTTTCCCAGAGCGTAATTGTGCTCGGCCATCTCCTCGGCCAGGGAGGGATTTTCCAACACGGAACAGACCTCTTCCACCGTCTGCTCGGTGATATAGCCATCGAACTCAATAGCGCGAAACCCTTTCGGCTTGATGTCAATGGCGTAAATGGTGTAGTTGTTGACCACGATGGGGCGGCGGAAGTAGATGGCTTCCAGAAAGGCGTTGCCGAACCCCTCGAGGAGCGAAGGGTAGGTCACGATGTCGGCGTGGGGATAGACATCCCACAAAGCGTACACCTTGCGCCCATCGGGTGTGCGACCGCGACGCTCGCGGATGATCTCCGCCTCGAAGTTGACCGGCACGCCGAGCATCTCGGCGAAGGCGCGCACGCGCTGCTCGTACTCATGGCCTTCGTCCCCGCTGGCGTGGGAAATCACCAGGCGCGCTTTGAGTCTCATGCGCTTCACCAACTCGATGGCATGCTCGATGCCCTTGCGGCGCACGACACGCGTCGGCTGGAGGAAAAAGTATTCGTCCGGGGCCACGCCCAGGTCGGCGCGCAGATTCGCCGTGTACTCATCGGGAGGAGGCGGCGGGTTGTCGAAGTCCATCACGTTGGGGATCAGGGCGGCGGAAATGCCGGTCCGCAGACTGAGTTGATTGGCCGCCGAGGAGTTGATGACCACGTGCTGCACGGTCGGCAGGTGCGGCGGAAAGGCCATGTTCAGGTAATCCCACACGCAGTTCGTCAGGAAGCGTTTGCGCTCCCAGAAGAAATCGTGGTGATGGGCGATGACCGGGAAGCCGGTCTCGGCGATGAACTCCGTGAGCGCGAGGCCGAGAGGCAGGTTGAGCGGGATGGCCAGGGCGTTCTCTACAATGAGAAGGTCGAGGTCGAAGGTGCGGACGTAGGCGTAGAGGTGCTCTTTGAGGTGGTCGCGCAGGAGGTGGATTTTGCGCGTCGTCTCCGGGGCGCGTTCCCGACGACTGAACGATTCCTCGTAGATGGCACGAATTTCCGGATGGCGGAAGTGGGCTTCGGGAACGACGAAGGCCCGATCGTCCGGGCATTCACAGGCGCCGGCGAAGAAGAAACACTCGTTCCCCAAACGGGTGAGCACTTTGTGCCACTTCATCGTCTCCAACGTGACGCCATCGGTGCTATCGAAGCGCGTCGAGACGAAGCCAATGCGCAAACCGGTGATCGAACGATGCGGCATGACATCACCTCCCGGAGGGCAACCCCAACCAGCGCGTCTGGTAGGGAGCGAGAGACAGGGTGAACGGATCGGCGGGGACGAGGGGCCGGTCGGCGAGGAGATCGCGCCACGCCTCGCCGGACGCGGCGTCCACCTGCGAAAGCGAAAGGCGGACGGTGCGTTCCCGGGGCGTCACGTTGTGCAGACAGAGGGCGCGCTGCCTTCCATCGGGGGCGGTGCGCAACACGGCGAAGACGCCCGAATCCAAAAACAAGATGCGCTGCCGCCCAAACGGATGAAACGCCTCCTGACCGGCCCGAACGCGCAACAGGTGAGCGAGTTGACGGAACACGCGCGCCCGCCGCGACGCCGGGTCGGCCAGTTCGCGTTCCAGGTCGACGCGGCGCAGTTTCTGACGGTTGATGGCGCGCGGGTACCCAAGTTCCTTCACCCCCTCCGGCCAGCCGCGCGAGCCGAAGAGACTATGGAAATAGATCCCCGGCACACCAGTGACGGGCGGCTTTCACATCGCTGTCTGTCCGCCTTGCATCGGCAGAGAGTGCTCCGGCCACGGCAGCGC
>RFJH01000226.1 GCA_003694975.1 Anaerolineae bacterium
CGTACAGGGGGGGGTCGCGGTAGCGGTGCAGAGCACGGATGCGCAGCGAGCCATCCGGTTCGCGGAGTAGAATGGAGCCTTTTTCGGCGGCGGGGATGGCCTGACAGGCGATTTCCAGGATACGCTCGAGGAGGGGCTGTAGGGCCGTGGTCTCGCCGACGACCTGGGCGAGTTGGGCGAGGGCTTCTATCTCCCGTTGGTGGCGCACGCGGTCGGTGATATCGTGAGCGAAGCCGGTGACGGCGGTGATTTCCCCGTCCTCGACCCGGCCTACGCCCAGCACTTCCATGACGCGCGGCTCGCCCCAGGCGGTGCGGATGCGCAGGGTGATTGTGGTGCGCGTCTGGGTGGTCTTCAGGGCGCGGGCGAAGCGCTCACGGGCCAGAGGGAGGTCTTCGGGGAGGACCAGGTCTTCAAAGGGGCGTCCGAGCCATTCGTCCACGGGCCAGCCGGTGATTGTTTCAAAGGCAGGGTTGAGGAAGGTGAACGTCCCCTCCTTCGAGAGGGCATAGATGAGTATCGGCAGGCTGTCAACCAGGTTGCGGTAGCGCTTCTCGCTGGCGCGCAACGCCTGCTCGGCGCGTACCTGGGCGGTGACATCGCGGGCAATATGCAGGGTGTGGGACAATCGCCCCTGGTGGTAGAAAGCGCGCCCGCGAATCTCCACCAGAAGTTGGCGGCCATCCGGTCGCCGGACCGGTAAGACGACACGCCTTACGGTTTCCCCGCTCCAGACGCGCCGGAGGGCCTGTTCGGCCAGGGGGCGCGCTTCGGGAGCGACGAGGGCGGTGGCAGGTTGGCCGAGAAGGTCCTCCTCCCGGCAGTCCAGGGCTTCGCAGATCGCCTGGTTGACGAAGGTCAGGCGGCCTTTCGGATCGAGGACGAAGATGAAATCGTTGGCCTGCTCCACGTAGGTGCGGAAGCGTTCTTCGCTTTCGCGCAGTTGTTGTTCGGCGCGCACGCGGTCGGTGATATCGTGGGCGAAACCGGTGACGCCTACGGTGCGCCCCTCATGCACCTGAGCGACCCCGAGCACCTCCAGGGTTATTGTCTCCCCGTCTTTCGTCAGGACGCGCATCGGGCGGAATTCCCGGGTTTCCCCTCGCAGGGCGCGCCGGAACTCCCGCCGGGCCAGGGCGCGATCCTGGGGGTGAATCAGTTCGTCGAAGGGTTTGCCGAGCCACTCTTCTACCGACCAGCCGGTGACGCGCTCGAACGCAGGATTGAGGGCAGTGAAATGCCCCTCCGGAGAGAGGCTGTAGATAATTTCCGGTACGTCCTCGAAGAGGGAGCGATACTGCGCTTCGCTTTCACGCAGTTGTTGTTCGGCGCGCACGCGGTCGGTGATATCGTAAGCCAGACCGCGCACAACGGGTTGCTCTACGCCTTCGGTGCGTAACGTGTTGTGGTATTCCCATATGCGCTCTTCACCGTTAGCCGTCCTGACCCGCATCAACCCGCTGGCGGAGCCTTTCCGACGGATTGTCTGGAGGTAGTCATCGAACAGGTGCCGCACATCGGGTGATAGAAAATCGCGGATGTTGCGGCCAATCAGTTCTTCGGCGCTGTTGTAGCCCATTATCTGGACGCCGGCCCGATTAACAGAGAGGAGACGTCCTTCCAGGTCATGGGTGCAGATGAGTTGCAGACTGTTCTCCACCAGGTCGCGGTAACGTTCCTCGCTTTCACGCAGTTGTTGTTCGGCCCGTGCGCGCTCGGTGACGTCCTCGATGACCAGAAGGATGAGGCGGGTGCCCTCTTTCTCATGCTGAAGACGGCGGGCGTTCAGGAGCAGGATGCGCCTGCCGATGCGGGCGAAGGCGTGTTCCAGGCGAAAGCCCTCAAGTTCGGTGTTTTGGGGGAGGATTTCCTCCAGGAGACGCCGCAGTTCGGGGATGTTCCACTGCCCCTCGTCCAGTTCGTAGAACGGACGCCCTTCTGTGGCCTCGGGGGTGGTCTGGAAGAGGCGGTAGAAGGCGCGATTGGCGGAGACGACGCGCAGATCGGCGTCCAACACAATGAGGGGGTCGCGCACCGTCTCCACGACGCCTTCGGCGAGTTGGCGCGCTTCTTCGACGGCGCGTTGGGCGCGGCGTTCCTCCGTCTGATCGCGGAAGACGAGGACCACGCCGGCGATTTCCCCTTCGCTATCGAGGATGGGTGCGCCGGCGTCGGCGATGGGGACCTCGCGCCCGTCGCGGGTGAGCAGGAGGGTGTGATTGCCCAGGCCGATGACGATGCCCTCGCGCAGGACGCGCGTGACGGGGTCCTCGACCGGCGCGCGCGTCTCCTCATTGAGGATGTGGAAGATTTCTTTGAGCGGCTTTCCCAGGGCCTCGCCCTCGCTCCAGCCGGTCAGTTTCTCGGCGACGGGGTTCATCATCACCACGCGCCCTTCTTTGTCCGTGGCGATGACGGCGTCGCCGATGCTGTAGAGGGTGGCGCGCAGTTGGGATTCGCGGCGCGCCAGGTCGGCGCGCAGACGCTCGCGCTCGGTGACATCGTGGTGTATCTCGATGATGCCCTCGATCTCGCCCTGAGGACCGATGAGCGGCAGCACGGCGAGTTCGAGGGTCCGCTTTTCACCCCGGGCAGTCCGGTGGACGTGCCGATACGCGGAGGGGCGGTAGCGGTTTTGCAGGATGTCTCTGAGCGGGCAGGAGTGACCTTCCTCGTCGCAGGGAGCGGAGGCGCGATGGGTAACCTCATAGCACCTCTTCCCGGTGATATCCTCCCTGGTGGCCTCCGGAGGGCCGTAGAGGGCGATGAAGCGGTCGTTGGCGTCCCGAATGGTGTAATCCCGCCCGATCACCGCGACCGCATCGGGCATGTTGTGAAGCAGGTTATTGAGGAAGGTCTCGGCTTCGTTGTGTTCTTGATCCATGTTTGCGCGCTCGCCGATATCTCTCAGGACGTGC
>RFJH01000227.1 GCA_003694975.1 Anaerolineae bacterium
GGCGCCGGGGTGTGGGGAGTGGCTGGAGGTCTCCTCGATCTCGAACGTCACCGACTTCCAGGCCCGCCGAGCCAACATCCGCTATCGCCCCGCCGACGGTGGGAAGCCGCGCTTTGTCCACACCTTGAATGGCTCCGGCCTGGGACTGCCGCGCACACTGATCGCGGTGATGGAAAACTACCAGCAGGCGGATGGCTCCATCGTCGTCCCCGAAGTACTGCGCCCCTGGATGGGAGGTATCGAGGTCATTCGACCGTGACTCTCGAAGAGTGTACAGGCGATGCTATCGGAGGAAGGGGCCTCCCACCATGTTGTGCGCCGCGTGCCAAGCCAAAAGATAATGTTACCGAACGGCTATCGTTCTGCCAAAAGATAATGTTACCCAGGCGGCCTCTCCTTTCTGGTTGTGTCCCAACTCGCCATTCAGCAAACGGATCGGCGATTTGCGGTGCAGGCCGGCCACCGCCTGGGCTTCATCCAGCAGACGGCTGGCTCTTTACGCCCTTCTGCCTGCCAGTACCGCAAACGTATCTTGTGTAAGTACTTGCGACGCTCGTGTACTGTCATTGGGGCCTGTTTCGGCTATCTCGTTCGCTCCGGTAACATTTTAGTTGTATAGAACGCGGCTCGTTGACACCTCTTCTTCCTGACGGTACAATCCCTTCATCATTTCACATCCCCGGAGGCAGACATGTTGAAAGAGTTCAAGGAATTCGTCATGCGCGGCAACGTGCTCGACCTGGCCGTCGCCGTCATCATCGGTGGCGCGTTCGGCAAGGTTGTCTCCTCGCTGGTTAATGACATCCTGATGCCGTTGATCGGTCTGATTCTGGGAGGCATTGATTTCTCCGGCCTCTCCTTTGCCGTTGGCGAGGCGGTCATCGGTTACGGCGCTTTCATACAGGCCGTGGTGGATTTCCTCATCGTCGCCGCAGCCATCTTTGCCATCATCAAGGTGGCCGGTGCAGCGAAGAAAAAAGAGCCGGAGGCTCCTGCCGAACCGACAACAAAAGAGTGCCCTTATTGCTTTTCCGTTATTCCCATCAAAGCCACCCGCTGCCCGCATTGCACATCGGAACTTTAGACCGACGTGGATATCCTGGAGGACCTCAACCCTCAACAGCGCCAGGCCGTCACGACAGGGGGTGGCCCCATCCTGGTGCTCGCCGGCCCCGGCTCCGGTAAAACGCGGGTGTTGACGCGACGGGTCGCCTATCTGATTGGAGTGATAGGCGTCCGCCCGTGGAACATCATGGCCGTCACGTTCACCAACAAGGCGGCGCGCGAAATGGCGCGCCGTGTGCAGTCTCTGCTGGGGGAGAGAGCCACGCAGGGGATCATGCTGGGGACGTTCCACGCCATTTGTGCCCGCATCCTGCGTCGCGAGGCGGAGCGCCTCCCTATTGACGCGAACTACGTGATCTTCGATGCCGATGATCAGGTAAGCCTCGTCAAAGCCATCATCCGCGACCTTAATCTGGACGACAAGACCTATCGCCCTCGTAGCGTCCACACGGCCATCTCACGCGCCAAGAACGATTTGCTCACCCCGGAGGACTTCCCGGTCCAGACTTATCGTGACGAGGTGGTTCGTCGAGTTTATGAGGAGTATCAGCGCCGCCTGGTGACCAGCAACGCCGTGGATTTCGACGATTTGTTGCTCTATACAGCGCGTTTGCTGGAGGAGGACTCCGCCGTCCGGCAGAAGTACGCCCAACGCTTCGAACATATCCTGGTGGACGAGTTCCAGGATACCAATCAGGCACAATACGCTCTGATCCGGCAACTGGCTTCCGTACATCGTAACGTGTTTTGTGTGGGCGACGAGGACCAGTCCATTTACCGCTGGCGGGGGGCGGATTACCGCAACATCCGCCGCCTGGAAAGTGACTTTCCCGATATCCAGGTCATCCTCCTGGAGCAAAATTATCGCTCTCGCCAGGTCATCCTCGATACCGCCATGGCCGTGATTGACCGCGCTTCCCATCGTCGGCGCAAGCGCCTCTTCTCCGACCGTGGGCGCGGTGAGAACGTCTTCTATTACGAAGCGGTAGACGATTACGCCGAAGCGACCTTTGTGGTGGATACGATTGCCAACCTGGTCGCGGGGGGACAAGTCGAGCCGCGCGAGTGTGCTGTGATGTATCGCACCAACGCCCAGTCTCGCTTGCTGGAGGAGGCTTTTCTAGCCGCGCGCTTACCTTATCGCCTCGTCGGGGCGCAGCGTTTCTACGGACGCCGCGAGGTGAAAGACTTGATCGCCTTCCTGCGTCTGGTGCACAACCCCGGCGATGAGGTCAGCCTGACGCGTGTGATCAACGTCCCCCCACGTGGCATTGGCAGGAAAACCCTTCTGGCCTTATACACCACTGCTCGCCAGACCGGTCTCAGTCCGGGTGCGGTACTACTCGATTTGGCACGAGGTTCTGCCTCGCCGTTCTGGGAATCGTTCACCGGCCGCGCCGTCGCCTCCCTGGCCGACTTCGGCGCCATGCTCTCTGCCTGGCGGGCTTCCGCAACCACCCTCACCCTCCCCGAACTCTTCGACCGTATCATCGCCGATACCTCCTACCGCTCTTACATTGACGATGACACCGAAGAGGGCAAGGACCGCTGGGCAAACGTCCAGGAGTTGCGCCGCCTGACGCAGGAATATGCCGACCGTACTCTGGAGGAGTTCCTGCAAGATGTGGCCCTGATCTCCGACCAGGATACCCTCAGCGAGGAAGCGAACGCTCCTGTTCTGCTCACCCTACATGCCGCGAAGGGGTTGGAATTCGATGTCGTCTTCATCGTTGGCCTGGATGATGGGCTCCTCCCTCACAGCCGCTCTTTCGATGACCCCGAAGCGATGGAAGAGGAGCGCCGTCTGTTCTACGTCGGCATCACGCGCGCCAGAGACCGTCTCTACCTGGTGCGCGCCCTGCGCCGTGGCGGACACGGCTACTACGAAGAGACCATCCCCTCGCGCTTCCTGGACGACATTCCCGATGATTTGCTGGACGGCACCTCGCGCGCCCGGGTCATGTCCCGCTCCCGAGACGCCTGGGGTTCGTTCCCGGACAAAAAGCCGGCGCCCGTCACGGAGGCGCGTTTCCGCGCCGGAATGCGCGTCAATCATCCTCTTTGGGGAGAGGGCATCGTGCTGAACAGCCATCTTGAAGACGGCGACGAAACCGTTGACGTGGTGTTCGAGAGCGTGGGGATCAAGCGCCTTGTTGCCGGCATCGCGCGTCTGACCATTCTTCCTTGAGCCGCGTCGCAATCTGTTTCCCCCTTGCCCACCGGTTGGGGTAGTTTCGGAAGGAGATGTCTTATGGAATATGTCAATCTTGGCAAAACCGGATTGAAGGTCTCGCGCATTTGCCTGGGCATGATGACCTATGGCTCATCGCAATGGCGCCCCTGGGTGTTGGACGAGGCCGAGAGCCGCCCGTTTATCCGACGTGCCCTTGAACTGGGAATCAACTTCTTCGATACCGCCGATATGTATTCGCGCGGTGTAAGCGAAGAGGTACTTGGGCGTGCCTTGCGCGACCTGGGTGTGCGCCGCTCCGAGGTGGTCATCGCCACAAAAGTTTACTTTCCCATGAGTGATGACCCCAACGACCGTGGCCTTTCCCGTAAACACATCCTGGATGCCATTGACGCGTCCTTGCGACGTTTGCAGATGGACTACGTGGACCTCTACCAAATCCACCGTTGGGACTATGAAACGCCCATCGAGGAGACGATGGAAGCCTTGCATGATGTGGTGAAAGCGGGCAAGGCGCGCTACATCGGCGCATCCAGTATGTACGCCTGGCAATTTGCCAAAGCCCAGTGCGTTGCCGAGCGCCATGGCTGGACGCGCTTCGTCTCCATGCAGAATCACTATAACCTGGTCTATCGCGAGGAGGAGCGTGAGATGATCCCCCAGTGCGTAGACCAGGGCGTTGCCATCATCCCCTGGAGTCCGCTGGCGCGCGGGTTTTTGACCGGAAACCGCCGCAAGGAAGATTGGGGAGAAACCCTCCGCTCCAAAACCGATGATTACGCCCAACATCTCTACTACCGCGACTCGGACTTTGCCATTGTCGAGCGCGTGCGCGAGGTCGCCGCGCGGCGTGGCGTGAGCATGGCGCAGATCGCTCTGGCGTGGCTGCTCCATAAACCTTACGTCACTGCGCCCATTGTGGGTGCCAGCAAGATGCACCACCTGGAGGAAGCGGTCGCTGCCCTGGATATCGAACTCAGCCAGGAGGAAATCGCTTTCCTGGAAGAGCCATATCAACCGCATCCTGTCCTCGGGCATACGTAGCGGTGGTTTTCTCGCTCATCGGATTTTGCTCGGAGACCTGCCCTGGGTTACGCGTTATAATCACGCCATGCTCACACGAGAGGAAGTCGAACACATTGCCACCCTGGCGCGCCTGCGACTGAGCGACGAGGAGTTGGAACGCTACCGCGAGCAACTCTCGGCCATCCTGGATTACGTCGCCAAACTCCAGGAACTGGATACATCAGATATCCCTCCCACCTCCAGCGTGCTGACCGAAGCCACCCCGCTGCGCGCCGACGAGCCGCGCCCGGGGCTGGAGCGAGAAGCGCTTTTGAGAAACGCCCCCGCGCAGGAGAAGGGACAGTTTAAAATCCCGCCGGTGTTTGAGGAGGGAGGATGAGCAGCGATTTGACCTCCCTGACGGTGCTTGAGGCCCTGGCCGCGCTGCGGAAGGGCGAGGTCTCCAGCCGCGAGTTAACCCAGGCCTGTCTGGAGCGCATCGAGCGCCTGGAGCCGCAGGTGCACGCCTTTCTGCACGTCGCGGCGGAGTATGCCCTGAAGGCGGCTGCGGAGGCCGACCGGGCCCGTGCCGCCGGTGAGGAA
>RFJH01000030.1 GCA_003694975.1 Anaerolineae bacterium
CAGACCTGTCCCTGGTTGAACCAGATGGCATCCACCACGCCCTCAACGGCGCTATCCAGGTCGGCATCTTCGAAGACGATGAAGGGGGATTTGCCGCCCAGTTCGAGGGAGAGTTTCTTGCCGGTCCCGGCGGTCTGACGGCGCAGGATGCGGCCTACCTCGGTGGAGCCGGTGAAGGCGATTTTATCCACGTCGGGGTGGGTGACGAGCATCGTCCCGACCTTGCTGCTGCCGGTGACGATGTTGACCACGCCGGGAGGCAACCCTGCCTCGGCGACGATTTCGGCGAAGAGGAGCGCGCTCAGGCGGGTGTAGGAGGCCGGTTTGAGCACCACGGTGTTCCCCAGGGCGATAGCAGGGGCGATCTTCCAGGCGAGCATCAGGAGGGGGAAGTTCCAGGGGATGATTTGCCCGATCACGCCGACCGGCTGATAGTCGCTCAGTTCGCTCTCCATGAGTTGCGCCCAACCGGCATGGTAGTAGAAATGCCGCGCCAGGAGGGGCACGTCAATATCGCGCGATTCGCGAATCGGTTTGCCGTTGTCCATCGATTCCAGGACGGCCAGGAGACGGTGATGCTTCTGGATGTTGCGGGCGATGGCGTAGAGGTGACGCGCCCGCACGTGACCCGGGGTGCGGCTCCAGGTCTCGAAGGCGGCGCGGGCGGCGGCCACGGCCTGGTCCACTTCCTTTTGCCCGGCCTGGACGGTCTCGCCGAGGAGTTCGCCGGTGGCCGGATTGTAGGAGGGGTAGTATTTTGCCCCTTTGGGCATGACCCACTGATTGTTGATGAACAGGCCGAACTTGCGGCCATGGTCATCGAGCCAGGCGTGCGCCGCAGCGGGCGATTCGGGCGCCGGACCGTAGTCCATGCGGTGGAAGATTTCGAGGAGGGTGGTCATGTTACACAAACTCCACTACGGAAACTTGCCTCTTGGTTGCGAAACTCTGGCGGTGAAGTTTGATGCGTTCTATCTCATGGAGCGTCTCTGCCGTGAAGTAACTTTCGCCGCAGTGTGGGCAACTCACCAGAGGAATGTTCTCAATAACGAGCAAATCATCGCCATGCCCATAACTGCGAGTGACGTGGCGAATCTGTGCTCCTTCCTGACCACAAATATCGCAAATCATTTTTTCATCCTCACTGTCTAGAGAAGGTCACATTCGATATACGGTAATAATCACCAATTTTCCTGTGAAGCCAATTTTGGCGACTACGGCTATTTCCTTACTCCTACTGAGTATCTTTGCTTACTGAAGAAAAAGCGATGGTCTGCGTCTCGACTACGCCCCTCGCTCTGCTCGGGGCCCCGCTCGACGCGAGGGTTCACGCGGGGTGTTCGACATCGTATTGTCAGGGTACTACCGCAATGTGCTCGTGGGGCAAGTACGGGTCTGAAGGGTCCTTCTTGCATTATAATCTTAGCGAGGGTGATCATGCGACTTGACTAACTCAAGAGTATGCGCCAGAGGCTTTACCAGATCGCCGCCAAATACGGAATCCGCAAGGTTTACGTTTTTGGCTCAGTAGCGCGCGGGGAAAGCACAGAGATCAGCGATGTGGACTTTCTCATCGAGTTGGAAGAGGGTGCGTCGGCATTTGGCGTAGGTGCTTTCCAGTACGAAGCCCAGGAACTTCTGGGCGTTCCGGTGGATGTCATCCCGACGTTCGTCCTTGCCAGGGTGGAGGATAAAGGTTTCGTTCAAGCGGTGAAATCCGGGGCGGTGGCGATATGAGAAGCCCAAACATCAAGAGTAAAAGGTTGCTTTAGGCGGTCTGCGTCTCGACTACGGCCTTCGGCCTCCGCTCGACGCGAGGAAGCGCGCTGAGAGCAGTCATAGAGTTCTGCAAGTAGAGCCCGATACAAACGATTACCTATTTCAACAACACTTGAATTGTGCCAATGAAGTCCGCCGTGGCGTTCACAAGCGGTTCTACTACTTCTTTTCCTAGAGACACAAAGTCAAGATAATCACCCTCTTGACGTAGATCAAATAACCGATTGTAGAGACGGCCTTGCTCCTTCGACACCGCGCCCGTTTTGACGTAATGTCGATTGAACAACGCTTTGATGCCACTGTGCTTTGTAGCAGTATACCCATCGCGCACCAACAACGCAGACACAGCGTAAAACGCCGCATAGTAAAGGCGGTTAGCACAAGCGTTCCAGTGACCTATACCTTGCATCACTCGCGCCTCTTCCAGTGCTTCTTCCGCCCGTTGCAAACGGTACGCAATTAATGCTCGGAGTTCTTCTTCTTTCACAGGGTGATCCCCTCCCTTTCTATCTCTTGACGCAACGGGGTTACTTCATACTGCCAAGACAGCCACTCTTCCTTGCTGCGGATGATGCTACTCAACACGGTATCCGTTTCCAACTCGATATCGTACAGACAGTCTTTGATTTGCAGTTCCCGGGCCCTATCCACCGGCCCAGGCAATAAGATCAGAAAATCCCAATCGGAATCCGCCCGTGCCGTTCCCCTGGCACGCGAGCCATACAAGATAACTTCGGCTTCCGGCTCCAACGCCTGTACTGCCGCTTTGACTCGCCTCAGCAACTCGTTTCTACCGATGGTTGGCTCGTTCATCACTCCTCACACAAGATATCCAGCGTCCAGGAGGCGGTGCCCTCGGTGTAGGGCTGATTGAGCGGCCATTCGTAGACGTAGCCGTCCTCGTAGGGCATGGTGAAATCGAAGGACTCGGGGACCGGCAAGGGGGTCCCGCCGAAGGCTCCGCAATTCGGGCTGGAGACCTGGATCGAGGCGGTCAGGTCGGCGTGCAATTGTAAGACCGGCTTCCCTTCCTCATCGAGGGCCAACTGACCGGAGAGGACGTAATCCATCGAACCGCTGGTGACCAGGGAGCAATCGCCGGCGTGACCGTTTCCCGTCACCGGCAGGGAGGCCTCCCCATGGAGCGAGGCAGGCGGTTGAGGGGAATCGGCCTTCAAGGGGATGCGCCCCTCATAGCGTACTTCCATTTGCACATCCTCTATAGAGGTCGTCTGCTGGTAGGAAATATCCAGGGCGTAATCCGTGCAAAGTTCTCCTTCGGGAGGGACGGAGGTCGGCGCAGGGCCTCCACCGGCAGGGACGAGGGTGGGAGTCGGCGTGGCTGGTGGAGCACTCCCCGCCGTGAGGAGATTACAGGATAAGGAGAGAAGAGCCGCGCTGATGACCAACGACCACAGCGATCGTTTTCTCATTGGGTTCATCGGGACACCTCCTTCGTGCTCAAAGAGGAAGAAACACGGGCCTCGGCGGAGTGTTATCCCATCGGCATATGATGCCGCGCTGCGTAGTGACCGGTGAGGTAGTGGTATAACTGCCGCTCCAGGTCGGTGAGCAGGCTGCTGGCGCCGATGCGGAAGAGGCCCGGCATGAGCCACTCCTCGCCCAGTTCTTCTTTCATCAGCGCCTGCCAGGCCAGGGTCTGCTTCGCCTTGCGGATGCCGCCCGCCGGTTTGAAGCCGACGCGGTAGCCGGTGCGCTCCATGTACTCGCGAATGGCGCGCACCATCACCAGTCCTACCTCCAGCGTGGCATTGACCGATTCTTTGCCCGTCGAGGTCTTGATGAAATCCGTCCCGGCCATCATCGCCACCAGGCTGGCCTGATAGACCTGCTTCAGCGTCGCCAGGTCGCCGGTCGCCAGGATGGTCTTCATGTGCACGTTCTCGCCGCAGGCCTGGCGGAACTGCCGGAGTTCATCATAGAGCGCCTGCCAGTTGCCGGTCAGCACGTGAGCGCGATGGATGACCACGTCCACTTCGCGCGCGCCGGCCTCGATGGCCTGCTCGATCTCGCCGATGCGCTGCGGGAGCGGGGTCTGCGCGGCGGGGAAGCCGGTGGCGACGGAGGCGACGGGGATATCCGTTCCCCGAAGCGCCTCGACCGCATCGCGCACGCGCGCCGGATAGACGCAGACCGCGGCGACGGTGACTTTCTCGCCGTCCAAACCGAGTTGGGCGAGCATATCCGGTCGCAGGGGCTGGCGCGCTTTGGCGCACAGACGGCGCACACGACCGGGGGTGTCGTCTCCGGCGAGGGTGGTCAGGTCAAGGCAGGTGACGGCGCGCAGGAGCCAGGCCGCCTGCCAATCCTTCTTGATGGAGCGACGTTTGGGCAGAGTCGCCACGCGCCGCTCTACGGCGGGACGGTTGACGCGGGCGGCGAGGACCCAGGTTAGGTCGAGGGGGATGCCGGGGTTATGGCTCGAGGGCAAATCGCTTGGGGACATAGGTCAAACCCTGAGACGCGAAAAGCGTATGGAGTCTTGTTTCTTCTAAATATACCACTATCCGCAGGATTCCATTGAAGCCACAGTTGAGTCTGGCAAAAAGCCATTGCCATAGAAGCGGGAGGTGCACATGCAGCGCGCAAAATGACACAAACTGCCTCGGAAGCGAGGTGTACGAGACAATTGCTCGCTATTCGCTATTGTCCCACAAATGCCCAATTATTGAAAAGCCCCGATGCTGACTTTGGGAAATCACCATGGTACTCTGGGACACCTTCATTGCAATGTTCCACAAAGGGGTTTATGCTATAATCATGCCGATTTTGGAGGCCCTCTATGCAAGCGCCGGTGCTCGTCCTGAACGCCAATTTCGAACCGATTAACGTCTGCACA
The DNA here is from genome assembly GCA_003694975.1 of Anaerolineae bacterium. Classification (GTDB taxonomy): domain Bacteria; phylum Chloroflexota; class Anaerolineae; order Anaerolineales; family Villigracilaceae; genus J097. The sequence continues at coordinate 4,640 of RFJH01000030.1, forward strand.
ACGCGGCGAGCCATCGGTTTGATCCTGGCCGGAAAAGCAGCGATGGTGGTCAACGGACGAGGATATATCCACACCGTATCCCAGGCATTTCCACGTCCCTCCGTTATCCGGCTGGAGCGGATGATACATCGCCCGCGTCCGCGCGTCAAGTTGACGCGTCGCGAGATCTTTCGGCGAGACAACTACACCTGCCAGTACTGCGGTCGGCGAACGCCTATGCTGACGGTGGACCACGTCCTGCCGCGCCACCTGGGCGGCAAACACACCTGGACGAACGTGGTGACTGCCTGCCCGGCTTGCAACCATCGCAAAGGCG
>RFJH01000031.1 GCA_003694975.1 Anaerolineae bacterium
CGGGGATGGGGTGTTGGTCGGCGGGACGAGAGTCGGGGTCGGGAGCGCCTCGACCGTCTGCGCGGCCAGGGTACCCGCGACGGCGTTCGCGGTTGCCTGGGCGTCTCCCGCTCCACCGAGGAAGGGGAGAGTCGGCATACAGGCGCTCAGAATGAGCACCAGAGCGAGAGATGCAAGAGAGAGTTTCCACATGGCAGCCTCCTCACGGCGCCTTGGAGGGACTATCCCCCGGCGATTTCCAGGAATTGGGCGACTGCTTCGCGCAGGAGGCGCTCGGGCAATGCACCAACCTGACGGTGGATCACTTTGCCCCCCGCAATGAAGAGCATGGTGGGAATCCCCTGGACGCCGAACTTCCCGGCCCATTCCTGGTTCTCGTCTGTGTTGACCTTGGCGATCAGCAGTTTTCCGGCGTATTCTTTGGCCAGTTTGTCCAGGATGGGCGCCACCATCTTGCACGGGCCGCACCAGGGTGCCCAGAAATCCACGATGACGGGAATCGGTGATTGAAGAACGGTTTTCTCGAATGCGGCATCGGTGACGTGGATGGGTTCGTCAATCATTGGTTTCCCTCTTCAGGTTCTCCTGGGGCGAGGATGCGATAGGATGAGCGCAGGTCGGCAAAGGCTTTCAAGGTGATGCCAACGGAGCAGTATTTCTCCTCCGAAAGTTGAATTGCCTGCTCCACGTCTTTGGCTTTCAGACCTTCGCCCCAGAGAAGGTATTCCACCTCGATCTCTTTGTAGACCATGGGGTACGTCTGCGCGCGCCTGCCGCGCACTTTTACTTTGAAATGAACCGGCATCTGGCGTTTCTTCTTCAGGATGGAGACGATATCCATGCCGGTGCATCCGGCCAGCGCCAGAAGAAGGAGTTCCATTGGGCCGGTGGCGAGTGTACTCGTGGGCGAATCCATTTGCACGATACCGCCCGCGGAGTTCTCACCGGTGAACGAGAGTTCACCGTTCCATGTGACGGTGATTTCTTTCCACTTGTCAGTCATGCGCCTCTCTCTGTGCTGGAGTTGTTGCCGAGTATAACATAAAACATCGTTGCCCCTATGTTATAATCACGCCCGCTATGGCGGACCTTCTCGCTCGTTGGAAGACCGGCCTTTCAAAGACCGGCAGGGCCACCTTTGGTCGTCTGGCCGGCCTTTTTGGCGCCAGTGAGATCACCGGGGAGACCTGGGACGACCTGGAGGCCATGCTGATCCAGGCCGATTTAGGAGTCGAAACCACGACCGAGGTGCTCGACTCCCTCAAACGTACCGTGCGGGACGAGGGGCTGGTCCGTGCGGCCGATTTGCGTTCTGCCCTCCGCAACGAACTGCGCGCCCGCCTGGACGATCCGCCACCCCTGACCTGGACGGAGAAGCCCACCATCATTCTCCTGGTGGGTGTAAACGGTTCCGGCAAAACGACCACGGCGGCCAAACTGGCGTATCGCTTTGTCGGGGAAGGGAAGCGCGTCCTGTTTGGAGCAGCGGATACGTTCCGCGCTGCCGCGATGGACCAACTGCAGGCCTGGGGAGAACGGCTCGGAGTCCCGGTAGTGACAGGACAGAAGGGAGGAGACCCTGGCGCGGTGGCGTATAACGCCGTTCAGGCGGCTGTGGCGCGCGGGATGGACGTCGTCCTGGTAGATACGGCCGGTCGTTTGCATACCCGCTATAATTTAATGGAAGAGTTGAAGAAGGTATACCGCGTAGTCGGCAAGGCCTTGCCGGGGGCGCCCCACGCGGTGTGGCTGGTCTTGGATGCCACCACGGGACAGAATGCGCTGCGACAGGCACGGGCGTTCAAGGAAGCCGTCGGTGTGACGGGCGTCATTCTGGCGAAACTGGATACCTCGGCGCGAGGTGGTATGGCCTTTGCCATTCGGCGGGAACTCGGTTTGCCGATCCTGTTCGCCGGACTTGGCGAGCGGATGGAAGATTTACAACCCTTCGACCCGGATGCTTTTGTCGAGGGTGTGTTGCAAGAGATTTGATTCGTGGAGGTTGTATGCAGGACTTAATCGCGCGCTTACACACGGCGGGGGACGTCATTCAACAACTTCTGGTGCGTCTTTGACTTACCATCGAAGGAAAAACGCCTGGCCGCATACGATAAGGAAATCACGGCTCCCGATTTCTGGGATGATCCCTCGCGAGCGCAACGTGTGATGAGGGCGGCAACGGCTTTGCGCGAGGAGATCGAGTCGTGGCGCGCTCTGGAGAAGCGCGTTCGGGATGCTCTGGAATTGGCCCAGTTGGGCGATGAGAGCCTGCGCCAGGACCTGGAAGAGGAGGTCGCGGCCATCGAGTCGGAACTGGATCGGCGCTCGCTCCTGGCAATGTTCTCCGGTCGCTACGATGCGGGGGATGCCTTGCTTGCCATTCACGCCGGCGCGGGGGGCACCGATTCGCAAGACTGGGCGGAGATGCTTCAGCGCATGTATCTGCGTTGGGCAGAACGTCACGGTTATGAGACGGAAGTCCTCGATCTCTCACCGGGTGAAGAGGCCGGCATCAAGAGTGTTACGATTGCCGTTAACGGGCAATACGCCTATGGCTATTTGCGTTCGGAGAAAGGGGTTCACCGCCTGGTGCGCCTTTCGCCTTTCGACGCCGCACATCGCCGTCATACCTCATTTGCTCTGGTGGAGGTACTCCCCCAAATCGCGATGGACGACCCGGAAGTGGAAATCAACCCCAACGATCTGCGCGTGGACGTATTCCGTTCGTCCGGCGCAGGCGGTCAGAATGTGCAGAAGAACGCGACTGCCGTGCGGATCACGCATCTCCCTACCGGCATTGTGGTGACCTGCCAGAATGAGCGCTCGCAGTTGCAAAATCGCGAGAACGCCATGCGGGTTCTGCGCGCCCGCTTGCTGGAATTAAAACTGGCCGAACAAGAGAAAGAACTCGCCGATTTACGCGGCGAGTACGTTAAGGCTGAATGGGGAAGCCAAATTCGTTCGTATGTCTTGCATCCCTACCAGATGGTCAAGGACCATCGCACCGGTTATGAGACCGGTAACGCGCAGGCCGTTTTGGATGGTGACCTAGACGCGTTTATGGAAGCCTATCTTCGACAGGCTCCGCCCTCAGAAGGCGCATGAGGTAGGGAGACTGCGCGGAAATAAAAAGTCCTCGTCTGAGCGAGGGCTTTTTGGTTCCTTGGAGGCTTGCGTTGCTTTAACCGGTAGGGACACGCTGTTCCAGGGTCCTGCTTAAAATTTCTTCTTGTTCCTCGGATGTGGGGGCTTTTTCGGTGGCTTTTTTGCTCTCTTTGCGTCGTGCCCGGGCGCGCTCAAGGGCTTCCCGCCAGGCGATTTCCATCACCGTCATCTCGGGTTCGGCGTCGTGCTCTTCCTCGACCTCCGAACGACGGTTTCCCGATTTCTCTTTGGTTTCTTTTTTGCTCGGTTCGGGCTGGAGAGCCTTCATGCTCAGGCGGATGCGCTTTTTGCGCCGATTAACCTCCAGCACCATGGCCTCAACCTCGTCGCCTTCTCGAACGACCTCGTCCGGTGATTTGATGTAGCCGTGTGCCAGTTCGCTGACGTGAATCAAGCCGGGGCGTTCCGCACCGATATCCACAAATGCCCCATAGGATTCCAGTCGAACAACCTTGCCCTTGACGACCATGTTCGGTTTGATTTCGCGCCATTCCAGGGGAAGGGGTTCGATCATGGTCAGTTCGATGCGATCCTTGCGAACGCGGCGCACCCATACGTCTACTTCCTGCCCCACTTGCACAACATCTTCCACTTTGTTGACCGGTTCTTTTCGCAGTTGCGAGATGTGAATCACACCGGGCAGATCCTGGCCCACATCCACGATAGCGCCGGCCAGTGAGGTTTTTATAATTTTGCCTCTAAGTTTGGTCTTGGGTTTTAATTCCTGTACGTTCTCGTTGGTCAAAGCCATAGCCGCTCTCCTGATGCCGGATTTGCCAGAGGGGGATTATACTCCCTCCCGAAAGGGGCGTCAACGCGCTCCTGGGGAGAAGAGGTTCTGGCAAAAAAATCCCCTCTCGCGAGGGGGAGGCTGGGGGCGAAGGATTCGAACCCTCACTAACTGATCCAGAGTCAGTCGTCCTGCCAATTAGACGAGCCCCCAACTGGGCGGGTATTGTACCACGTCCCTGGCAATGCGTCAAATCTTCGCTCTTTATTCTTATGCGTTGACTTGACGCATTTGCCCAGGGCAGGTACAATCAGCGCAGTTAACAACACCATAGCGGAGAAATAGCGGCTGAGCCCTGCCCGCGTGGCAGGGTGACGAGGTGGAGGTTCCTCCCCGCGAGGGGAGC
>RFJH01000228.1 GCA_003694975.1 Anaerolineae bacterium
AACGATGATTTTCCCCAGGATGAGCCGGATGAGCGGAAGGTTCAGGCTTGTGAAGATGGTGATCCCGCCGGGCAGGGTGATTCCACCGACGGCCTGGGCATCCCAGACGAAAAACAGCCACCAGTGGAAGGGAACGGCGAGGGAAAAGACAATCAGGTCGGCGAAGATGCGCCCGGGGATGGGCGGCAGGCCGGCAGCGGCGCGGATGAAGGTGATCAGCAGGTAGACGCCCATGAAGAAAAAGCCCAGACTGGCAACCACGATGATAAAGACTGGCTGGCCGTCGAAGTATGCCTCGCGCGGAAAGACGTTGAGCAGCGCGAGGAAGGGCAGCAGACCGCCGCTGATGAGCGCCAGCGCTAACAGGAAAAGGCATCCCCAGGCCACCGGTGAGGGCGATTCGGAATCGGGGGGCTGTGGCCCCTCCGGCGGCGGGGGTTGTGAGGGCCGAATGGTACGCATGTTTACCTCCTGCGGTAACGCAACTGCTCGCGGCTGCCTTGGTCTGCGGCGGTTTGACGTCGCTTTGAAAGCACCACCGAGGCAGCGCAATCCAAAGCGGTTGTCCTACAGTGGCAGGTCAACTTCCAGCAGGCTGCCTCCTTCCGGCGCGTGGCCGAAGCGGACTTCGCCGCCGAGGTGCGCGGCGCGCTCGTGAAGTCCACGCAAGCCAAAGCCGCCCTCGCCGCCTTGCGGACCGCGCCCGTCGTCGCGGACGGTCAGGGCGACGTGCTCCCCGGTGCTCTTCAGCGCCACCCAGGCGTGGGTCGCCTGGGCGTGTTTGTGGACGTTGGTCAGGCCTTCCTGGGCGGCGCGGTAAAGCGTCAGGCGCTGTTGCGGCGTGAGGGCGGGGAGGGCCGGCGGCAGGGTGAGGGTCACTTCAATGCCGGTTGCCTGGCGGAAATCGGCGATCAGGCGCGGTAGGGCATGTTCCAGCGGCAGGTCGCTCTCGAGGGGTTCGCGCAGCGTGGCGACGGTTTGACGGAGTTCGCTCAGGGCGGCGCGGATCTGTTCTTTAACGGTGGCAAGCATCGGCGCGGCGCGTTCCGGTTCCGTCTGAAGGAGTTTTTCCACCGCTTCCAGTTGTACCGCGCTGACGGTCAGGCGGTGTCCTAATGTGTCGTGCATTTCACGCGCCAGGCGGTTGCGTTCCTCTGAGATTGCCAGTTCCTCGGCGCGAGCAGCGTACTCTTGCAGTTGCCGGTGGGCGCGTTGCAAATCGGCGAGCAGTTGCTGGCTTTTGTTGCGCTCTTGCTCTGCGCTCGTCAGGGCACGGGCGAAGGCGGCGAAGAACCAGTACCCCGCTGTGTAGGGCAAGGAAACCAGAAGCGAAGCCGGCCACTCGGTGGTGAAAAGGAAAACCAGTGTGGTGATCAGGGTGAAGCCCCCGACCCACAAAAAGCCTTCCCGGCCTTCAAACTCCACCATGGCTTGCGCGCTGAGGATGAAGAACAGAATAGGAAAAACGCCCCAGCGGGGCGTCATCGTTATCAGCAGCGCTGCCCCAATGGATTGAACGGCAAAGTAGATATGCATGGCGCGGGCCGACAGGGGACGACGGGTTGTCAAGGCGAATAGAACGCTGAAGAGGATTAAAATCCCCATGCCGGCGGCGCGCGCTGTGCCTGTAGCAGGGATAACGTTGATGCCTAACAGCGCCACCGTCAGGATGGTGAAGTATCCTACTGCCTGGATGAAGAAGGCATCGGAGAAGCGGAAGCGTTTAAGGGGCATAATGAAATTGTACCTCATGCTCGCGGACAGCAGGGCGATGCCTGCCGTCCGCGAGCCGTGATCGGGTCATCTTTCCGCGCGTCGGTTTCGGAGGAGCCCGATGCCCAGGGCGATCAACGCCAGCGGCCACAGGTAGTTCAGCGATTGGAGAAGGGTTGTGGCTGCCGTCTTCAACGCGCTCTCTTCCGGCGCTTCGGCGATGACGATCAGCCCGCCGAGCAGTCCCAGCGCCGCGGCGACGATCAGCGCCCAGCGGTGTTGATCCCCGGTGAACAGGGTGGAGAGCACGGTGATCAGGGCAAATCCCACTCCCAGGCTGATCAAGACCACGCCGCCTTCGGTATAGTCGGGGAGCAAGCCGTCGCTTTCTACCAGGAAGACCCCGATGCTCAGGCCGCTGAGAATGCCTCCGGGGATTAGCAAGCCGGAAATCCGCTCCAGTGCGCCCCACAGGATGAAGAACAGTCCCAGGGCTCCAATGGCTATTCCGCCGGAGAGGGGAATCTTCACCACGTTTTGCAGCAGGAGGAAGATTCCCAGCAAGATGAGCAGCACGCCACCGATGGGGGAAGGATGTTTGGGTGAACCGTTTTGGTTTTGCATGTTTAGCCTCCTTACACTTGAGAGTCCGATGGACGATAGGTTTGCTTACTCGAAGCGGAATTTCCACACTGCAAAGGCGTAGAAGACGGCGGCGAAGATGAGGAGGACACCCGCTTCGTAGAGGACATCACCGACTCCCAGACCGCGCACAATCACGTCCTGGTAGCCGTTCAGCGCCCAGTAGTGGGGGGAGATTTTGGCGACCGTTTGCATGAATTCGGGCATGACGAAGACAGGCACCATCATCCCGCCGATGGCGGCCAGGGTGAGGGCGAGGAGGGTGGAGATGCCACTAACCTGACTCCTGGTCTTCCCCAGTGCGGCGACCAGCAACCCCAGACCGGTGGCCGCGGCCGCCGTCGCCAGAGTGATGACCACCAGCGCTGCCGGGCTGTTCCCCAGGTTCATGCCGAAGACCAGTTTCCCAATGGCGAACATCAGGGCGACCTGGATGAGATTGACCAGGTAGTAAGGCAGGAGTTTGCCCAGGAGCAGGGCGGTGTTAGAGAGAGGAGCGGCCTGCAAACGGCGGAAGGTGCCGCTTTCTTTTTCGTTCAGAATGCTGCCGGCCAGCACACCGACGATGAAGAAGACGCCGAAGATGGCATAGCCGGGCACGTTCTGTTCCACAGAGGAGGGGAATTTTTCTATTTTGAACAAAGGAGGGGTGGTATCTTCGATGTGGACTTCGTTCGCGCTGCCGACATCGCTCAGGTCGTAGG
>RFJH01000229.1 GCA_003694975.1 Anaerolineae bacterium
CGTCAGTCCAGCACTTATCAGCTACCGTACCACGCGCCGCAGCTCGAGTCGTTGCGGAACGATGAACGATCGTCCCCGGGATATCAGGTATCCTCGGACCGGGACAGGAGACGTGGGGCGATGTCCTTCTCGAAGCGATGGCCTTCGGGTTGCCGTGCGTCGGCGTCTTCGGGCAGGCGATGGAGGAAATCATCCGCCACGAGGAGACCGGCCTCCTCGTCCCGCCGGAGGATAGCGACGCGCTGGCAAAAGCGCTGGCACGTCTGCTCTCACAACCCGCATTACGGCAGCGCATGGGGGAGGCGGCACGTCAACGCGTGGCGCGCGAGTTCACCTGGGCGCGCGTCGTGGAGCGTATCGCCGCCGACCTGCCAGGCGTTGTTGAACACGAATTGGCTCACTACCGGTAACATCTGGTCACCCGAAAGGAGTATGACATGCGTAAGATAACAAAAGCGATTTCGCTCTTCCTGGTAGTTCCTCTCCTGATTCTCCCCTTCCTCGCCACACATGCCCAGGCGCAAACGCCGACCGTCACGCCGACGCCCTCGCCCACCTCCACGCCGCCGGGGGAGAACGTCATCACCCTGGGGCAAATCTGGGGGAAGGACATTCAACTCATCGGTCCCTACGATGCCCAAACTATTCTCTTCGGCCTGCCGGCGGACTGGCGACTCACCGGCGGCGGCACGCTGCAACTGGATATGACCGTCTCCTTCAACCCCGTCATCCTCGGTGAGACCTACGCGCCCGTCTCCTATGGCGGCACGCTCACCGTGCTCCTCAACGGGAACGCCATCGGCATCCTGCCGCTCAATCAGGTCGGAAAGGTGAGCGAGAGGTTGACGATTCCGCCGCAGGCGCTGACCCCCTCTCGCAGCGACGGGCGCATGGAACTGAAAATCTTCCTGGATAGCGGGCTGACATGTTACGTCAATCAGCAAATGAACGTCTTTGTGCATTCTTCCTCACGCCTCGCCCTGGAACACGAGACGGTGCTGCCGGATACCGCCCTGATCCACTTCCCGCGCCCTATTTTCCAGCAATCCATTGAACCCGATTCGGCGCTCCTCGTCATCCCCGATGACCCCACGGCGGAGGAACTGCAAAGCGCGCTCACGGTCGCCTCCGGCCTGGGCAATCTGACGAGCAGCAAGTTGACCCTCGACCTGGTGACCCTGGGACAGTTGACGGAGGAGCAGAAGGCCGCCGAGCATCTGATTCTCATCGGCAAAGCGACCTCCCTGCCCATCCTGCAGGAACTGTCGTTGCCCGCTCCGCTTCAGGAGGGCAAAGTCGTCCCCATCGGGAGCGACCCGCAGGATGGCGTTGTGGAGATGGTCAACTCGCCGTGGAATCCGGCGCGCGTTGTGCTCGTGGTCAGCGGAGATAGCGAGGAGGGGGTGGTCAAAGCGGCGCGGGCGGTCAGCACGGGCGTTTTGCGACCTTACCGCCAACCCAATCTCGCCGTCGTCGAGGCGGTGGAGGAGAGGCAGGTCATCCCGCCCCTGACCACCGAGCAAACCTTCGCCGACCTGGGCTACGACCGCAAACTTCTCAGCGGTCGCGGCATCAACGCGACGACGTTCAAATTCTACTTCCCGCCGGGGAATATGCTCACGCCCGATTCGTTCCTCGAACTGGCCTACGCCCACTCCGCCCTGCTCGATTACGAACTCTCCGGCCTGATCGTGCTGCTCAACGGCGAGCCGATTGGCAGTGTGCGCCTGAGCGACGAGAGCGCCTCGCAATCCATCAACCGCGCGCGAATCGATATCCCCCCCTCCCTGATACTCCCCGGAGGGAATAAAATTGAAATTCGCGCCAGCCTGGAGCCGCGCGATTACTGCGCCGACCCCAATCTGGAAGGGCTATGGATTGCTATCTGGCCTGAATCACGCCTGCATCTGACGGTCGCGCCCGCCGTCGGCGAGTCTCTGCCGAAGGTCTCCCTGGCCTCCTACCCCTCCCCCTTCGATGCCGATCCCACGCTGGGCAGCACGGCGTTCGTCTTGCCGCGCGAACGTCCCGAGGTATGGCGCGCGGCGGCGAAGATCGCCGCCTACGTGGGTGACCACGCCAACGGCGCGGTAACCGCGTTGCGCGTCTTCTACGGCGACGCGATGCCCGAAGAAGTACGTCGCGACTATCATTTGCTCATCATCGGTCGTCCCAGCGAGATGCCCATCGTGCGCGAGATGAACGACGCCTTGCCGGCGCCTTTCCCGGAAGGGAGCGATATCGCCGTGGAGCGCAACGTGCAGGTCTCGTTCCGCATTCCCGGCGACGCCTCGCTCGGCTATCTTGAAGTGCTCCCCTCCCCCTGGAATCAGGAACGCGTGGTGTTGGCCGCCCTGGGGAGCACGCCGGAGGGAGTCAACTGGGCGACCGGTGTGTTGCTCGATTCCACCTTGCGCGCTCGATTGGCCGGAAATCTGGCCGTCATCACCGAGGATCAGGTGCTCACCACCGACACCCGTCTTCGCCTTCCCCCTCAGGAGACCGGTGCTCCCGCGCCCTCGCCGCTGGTCACGTCCACGCCACCGAGTGCCGCACCACCCCCACCGACCCGCCCTTCGTGGCTACTCCCCGCCCTGATCGTCTCTGTGA
>RFJH01000032.1 GCA_003694975.1 Anaerolineae bacterium
CCTGCGTGGGGACCTGAATGACGTGGAGTACACCACCGACCCCATCTTCGGCTTCGCCGTGCCAAAGACTTGCCCAGGGGTGCCGGATGACGTGCTCGATCCCGCCTCGTCCTGGCCGGATAAGGACGAGTATTGGCAGAAATATCGTCAACTGGCGGCGCGCTTTATCGAGAATTTCAAGAAGTACGCCTCGGATACTCCCCCCGAAGTCGTGAAGGCCGGGCCGCAGTTATAGCAAAAAACAAACCGTTACCGGAGGTGGAGCCGTGAATCGGGATGATGAGAGAGCGGAACATACTTCTTACTTCTACTGGATTGATGTGATGCGTATTATGGCAATCCTGGCGGTTATCCTGGGTCACGTCTCCGGGGTGATGCTTTACAAATGGGGAGAAGTGCCGCTATCGCACTGGATGGCTGCCAATGTCGCTGATGTCTATGCTCGTACTGGCCCTCCACTTTTTTTTATGCTAAGTGGCTATCTTTTGCTAAGGAAGCGAGAGGAAACGGCTCGTGTGTTCTTTATAAAACGCCTTCGCAGGGTGTTTTTGCCGTTCGTGATCTGGTCGTTGCTTTATTGGCTGTGGAGTTCTCTTGTTCAGGGGAGACCCGTGACTTTCTCCACCTTGTGGGAGGGGGTCGTTGAGATGATGTTCTTCAGGCCGGCCTATTTCCATTTCTGGTTTTTCTACCCTTTGTTCGGCCTGTATCTCCTGACGCCCTTGCTTCGTCGCTGGCTTTCCGTCGCTCGTCGTCGGGAGGTGTGGTATCTGGTCGCGCTTTGGTTCCTCTTGGGGCCGGTGGCGCAGTTGATTACCCTTCTTCTGGATAGAGACCCCATTTCCCTCGTTGACTATCGTTTTACCTCGAACATCATCCTTGCCTCGTTGGGCTATTTCCTGCTGGGGTACCTCCTGGGAGACATTCATTATCTTCCCTGGCACGGTGGAGCGGCGCTTTTGGGAGTGGTGGGAATGGTCGGGGTGACGGCGTGGGGGACGTACGCGCGTTCTCTCCGCGCTGGCCAGGTGGATTTGCTGCTGTATGATTTGTATCTCCCGAATACGCTTCTGTTGACGCTTTCTGTTTTTGTTGTTCTGAAATTCATCGGCGACCGCCTTTCCGGCGACAGGATAGGGCGGATAGGGCGGTCGGTGCTACGCAACCTAGGCGCTTCCGTTTTCGGCGTGTACCTGGTTCACGTAATGGTTTTGGAGACGTTGTCGAACGGGGTATGGGGGATCAAGGTCTCCGCGCCGCGTCTGCTTTACCCTTATTACACCATTCCGGCATACTACAGTATCCCCATCGTCACAGTGGTGGTCGCTGTGCTTTCGTGGCTGCTGGTTGCCCTCCTGCGTCGCCTGCCGGGACTGCGGGTGCTGATGCCTTAGGGAGTTGTGACGCGATGGAACGTATCGCTGCAGGCGAGAACCGCCGTATCTATTGGGCTGATGTGGTGCGGGCAGTGGCGATTTTCCTGGTAGTCCTGGCGCATGTGAATATTAAAGGGGATGGGGCGCCCTGGATACCCCCGTTCTATTATGTGCTTTCGCGAATGGGGGTACCTTTTTTCTTTATGCTCAGCGGTTATCTCCTTTTGCAAAAACAAGAGCCTATAGGGGTTTTCTTTCTGAAACGCGTTCGGAAAGTGCTCGTCCCCTTTGTCATTTGGTCGGTGATTTACATGGTGTTCTGGAATCGAGAGTTTGCCGGTGTCGCTCTCTCGGTACAGGCTGTGGTACGGTCGTTAATCAGAATTTTGCGTGGGCCGCGCGCCAATCACCTGTGGTTTTTCTATGCCTTGTTTGGTCTTTATCTGATCACTCCTGTCCTGCGAGTCCTTGTCGCAAAAGGGACCAGGCGCGAGGTCCTCTATTTGTGTGGCGTCTGGCTGATGGCAGGCCCCGTGTTGGCCTGGGTGGAAGAGTTTACGGTGATACGCGTCGGGGTTGATTTACGCTACGTCACCGGCTATCTCGGCTATTTTCTGTTGGGGTATTTCCTCGGCGGACTCCACCCCGGGCGGCGGGCGATGGCCGGGGCTGCTCTGCTCCATTTGCTGGGATTTGGAGTGACCTTTTGGGGGTTGTGGTTTGTGACGCGAGGCGGACAGCATCGCGACGCGTTTGAGAGTTACCTCAGTTTGGGGGTGGTGATGATGTCCCTGGGGATGTTCATGCTGCTCAGATGGCTCGGCGAGCGGACGCCACTGCTAGCGCGTCGTCTCGCATTCGCAGTGAGTCGGGTCAGTTTTGGGGTGTATCTGATTCATGTGATGGTCATGGACGTCGTTGTTACGCTGGGATTGGAGGGTATTCCCCAGGTGTTGAGATGGCCATCGGCGTTGCTCATTCCACTGACTGCAGTGGTTGTTCTTGCTGTCTCCTCCCTCGTTGTGCGCCTGATGCAGAGGGTTCCGCTGTTACGTTACGCTGTGCCGTAAGTGGGGGGCTATGAGAGTGGTTACAGCGCCCAGGCGAGCATCAGGCCGAAGATGGCAATGATGACACCCAGGTGCAGGAAGAGATTGCTCAGGGAGAGCCAGGTATAGGGGACAAGGAATTGCAGAAGCAGGTTGAGGATAATAAAGAGGATGCCGATAAGCGGCAATAAGCCTTTGCGTGTAGCCAGAAATTCAGAGGTCCAGTCCAGAAACCTGGAGAGCCATTTCATGTTTCTTTTTTCCTTTCTTCCGCGCCGTTGGGTGGAATCTGCCAGGCGCTGAACTGAGCCAGCAGGCGTCCTGGGATGCGTCCCTGCATGACTACACCGCCGCGTTCGTGTTCGATGCGTTCTACCTGTCCGCTTTCGTGGAAGAGAGAGATCAACTGTCCCTGTTGATAGGGCAAGCGGACGCGGATGGGGGTGTAGGTCTCGTAAAGATGACGCTGGATCATTTGTAGAAGTTCAGGGATGCCCGCACCGGTCAGAGCGGAGATGGCGACGGCGTGCGGGTAGTCTCGAAGGGTATGACGGGCGTTGTCCGGATCGGAGAGCAGGTCAACCTTGTTCAATGCAGTGACGACGGGGATGTGATCGGCGCCGATTTGCTCCAGCGTCTCGTGGACGGCGCGTGCCTGGAGCAGGGCGTTCGGGTGTGAGATGTCCACTACATGTAACAAGAGGTTGGCCTCGGTGATTTCTTCCAGGGTGGCATGAAAAGCGGCGACCAGTGTGGTGGGCAGTTTCTGGATGAAACCAACCGTATCGGTGAACAGGGCCAGGTAGCCGCCGGGCAGTTCCACGCGCCGTGTGGTGGGATCGAGGGTGGCAAAGAGTTGATCGGCCACGTAGACATCTGCACCTGCCAGGCGGTTGAGCAATGTGGATTTGCCGGCATTCGTGTAGCCAACGAGGGCCACAGTCGGAAGGCGGGCGCGCTTGCGCTTTGCCCGGTAACGCATGCGGTGGGCGCGCACTTTCTCCAGTTCGCGTTTCAGGTGGGCGATGCGTCGGCGGATGTGGCGTCGGTCTACTTCCAGTTGCGTCTCGCCTGGACCGCGCAACCCCACACCGCCCATGCGCCCCGCTCGACCGCCACCGCCGCCGGCCTGACGCGCCAGGTGTGTCCAGGCGCGCGTCAGGCGGGGCAGGTAGTATTCGTATTGCGCCAGTTCGACCTGTAGCATGCCCGCTTTAGTGTGGGCGTGCTGAGCAAAGATATCCAGAATGAGTGCTGTGCGATCCAGGACGCGCACGTTCTCCCCCAACGCTCGCTCCAGTTCACGCTGATGGCGGGGCGAGAGTTCATCATCGAAGATGACTACGTCAGCCATCGTTTCCTCGACCAGAGCGCGCAATTCCTGCACTTTGCCCGAGCCGATAAAGGTTTCCGGGTTAGGGTGCGCCAGACGTTGAGTCAATTGCCCAACCACGTCCAGGCCGGCTGTGTCGGCCAGCAGGGCCAGTTCGTTCAGAGAATCTTTCAGCGGGAGGAGGCTTTTCTGCGCGACCAGTTCCACGCCGACGAGAAAAGCGCGTTCGCGTGGAGGGGCGGTTGGAGCAGGGGTTCGTTTGGCCATCAGGTTTCGCTACTCAGTTCCGTCTCCGAGCCGAACAGTTTGGCGATCCTGGAATCGGAGGGCTCACTGCGTGCCGGGATGAGGAGGTGAAAAGTAGAGCCGGGGCATTTCTCCTCATCGTATCCCTCCGATTCGACCCAGATCGTGCCACCGTGCGCCTCGATGATACCACGCGCGATGGCCAGTCCCAGTCCGGGGCCGCCCCCTTTAAACTTCGTCTTCCCGCTGGAATGTAGTGAAACTTCCCCCAGGTTACCGAACTTTTCAAAGATGAGGGGTTGATCTTCAGGGGCAATGCCAATGCCCGTATCGGTGATGGTCACCTCGATGAAACCGGGCAGAGTGCGCCCGTCTACGGTGATGCGTCCTCCATCTGGCGTGTACTTGATGGCATTGGTCAGGATATTGCGCAGGGCCTGGTAGAGGCGTTCCGGATCGGCGAAGATGAGTTGTTCGCTGCCGGGGAAGGGACGTATCTCGAGAGTCTGCTGGCGGGCCTCCAGCGATTCAGAAAGTTCGCTGCGTAGCAGTCCTAAGAGGTGACTCAACCAGACAGGCTGGAAGTTTAGTGAGAGGAGATTGTTGTCGATCAGCGAGACATCAATCATATCGTCTACAATCTCGCGCAGTCGCCGGATGCCGGTATCTATTCCCTGCAGAAGAGGGTCGAGGCTCTCTCCCGGCGGCGAGGTTGCAAGATCACGCATCATGGATGTGTAGCCTTCAATGAGGGTCAGCGGCGTTTTAAGTTCGTGAGCGGCTACAGCGATGAAGTTGGATTTGCTCCGGTCGAGGCGTTCCAATTTTTCCCGCATTTCATTCAGTTGGTTGGAGATATAGGCCACACGCGCTTCGACCTCCAGGCGAGCGGCTTTTTCCAGGATGTACGCATAGACCGGCATAAGCGCGACGAGCATGTCCAGGGCATCGCTTTCCGAAAGCATTTCCCTGGCGATTTCTGTGGTCAGCGTGATGATTTTCTTTAACAGCGCGGAGACATTGTATTGTTTCTCGTCCAGGTCGGTTTGCGTGGGGGCACTGGCCCAATCCAGGATGATGGTGTCCATCCAGGAAGGGTCACCGGTCACCACGGCGTGTTCCAGAAGGTCGTAGAAGCGGTTCAGTTGCTCCTGGAAACTCTCACGCACGCTCTCACCACGCGTCATCGCGTGCGAGACGCGGTGTAACCAGGCCGGGCGGATTTGTCTGAGCAGTTGTTGGATGCTCATAATATAAGTGTAAAACAGGTAGGGCGTTTTGACAAACCTCTCGCCCTTACAAAATTTTAAGGCCTGACGGCTTGTGCCATCACCCATGCCCACAACGTCTTGCCAACGGCGTCCAGGCTCTCGGCTGAGACCTTATCCGGCGTGTCCGCCGTGGTATGCCAGTAAGGGTAATCGAAATCGATGATGTCTGTGGCCGGGATACCAACTTGCAAGAACGGGGTGTGGTCGTCCAGGAGACGGTATTTAGGTGCGGCGATGAAGAAGCGCTCGTATCCCAGCGCGGCGGCCTGTTCCCAGATCTGGGCGTTCAGGTTGGGATCGGAGTTCTGCTCATAATAGATATCCAGGTCGGCGTCGCCGACCATGTCCACGATGACCACGGCCTGAGGGGGCGATACCAGGGTCCGGACGAAGGCGCGCGAGCCGAGGATCCAATCCCACCCCGGTAGGTTGCCGCTATCCTCTGCATCAAAGAAGACCAGCCAGGTGGGCGGAATACCCTCCGGCAGCGTGCGCGCCAGTTCGAGCAGGACGGCCACGCCGGAAGCGCCGTCGTTCGCGCCCGGCACCGGCTCATCGCGGCGTTCGGGATCGGGGTCGTGGTCGGCGCGGGGACGGGTGTCGTAGTGCGCGCCGAGGATGAGGGCGGGAGGATTGGGGTCTCGGTAGAGGACGACGTTCTGGACGCGGTGTCCCGCTATTTCGGCCTCCTCCACGCGGACGCGCCATCCCGCTCCCTCGGCCTGGTCTCGAATCCATGCCACGACCTGAGCGTGCGCGGCGGACCCGGGCGTGCGCGGCCCGAACGCGACCTGCCGGGCGACGTCGCGTAAGGCACGTTCGCCGTTGAAGGGGATGGAAAAGGCGCCAGGTGGGGAGAGGCTCTTTCCGGCGTACCAGGCCAGAAGTCCGGTCAGGGCGAGGGCGAGAAGGGTCGGGAGGGGAGAGACATTGTGCTTTGTGGTCATCCTCGCATCTCGTTCAGGAAACGTTCCAGGTCTACCAGGGCGCGGTCGGCGTAGGCTTTGGCGCGCTGGCGTTTCTTCATCCGTTTCGCGTTCTCCAGGGGGGGCAGGATGCCGAAGTTCGCCTTCATAGGCTGGAAATCGGCCAGGTCGGCGTGCGTGATGTAGTGACAGAGCGCGCCGAGCATGGTGGTGCGCGGCAGGGTGAGCAGGGGCTTCCCCTTCAGCAGGCGGGCGGCGTTCCATCCGGCGAGGAGACCGGTGGCGATGTTGCCCATATAACCTTCCACGCCGGTAATCTGCCCGGCGAAGAAGAGGTCCTCGCGGGCGCGGGATTGCAGCGTGGGGCGTAGCAGGCGAGGGGAGGCGATGAAGGTGTTGCGGTGCATCTGGCCGTAGCGCACGAACTCGGCCCGCTCCAGCCCTGGAATCATTCGGAAGACGCGCCGCTGCTCGGGGAACTTGAGATTGGTCTGGAAGCCGACCATGTTGTAGAGATTCCCCGCGAGGTTATCCTGACGCAGTTGCACGACGGCGTAAGGGCGTTTGCCGGTGCGCGGGTCGCGCAGGCCGACGGGACGCATGGGCCCGAAGGCCAGGGCCTCGCGCCCGCGCTCGGCGATGATCTCGATGGGCAGGCATCCTTCGAAGAAGCGGTGGACGCCGGCGCGCACGCCGCGGCGGATCTCCTCTTCGAAGGCGCGCAGTTCGATGCGCTCGGCGGTGAGCAGGGCATCCACGAAAGCGTTGTACTCTTCTTCGTTCAAGGGGCAGTTGATGTAATCGCCCTCTTCCTGCACGCCTTTGCCGTAGCGCGAGGCACGAAAGGCGATTTCCATGTTGATCGAATCGTAGGTCACGATGGGGGCGATGGCATCGAAGAAGTAGAGATGGTCGCTGCCGGTCAGTTCGGCGATGGCCTCGGAGAGACGCGGCGAGGTCAGCGGGCCGGAGGCGATGATGGTGGGCGCATTGGGAATCTCGGTCACTTCCTCGCGGATGACTTCGATGAGGGGGTGGCTTTGGATGCGTTCGGTGACGGTGCGCGCGAAGAGTTGTCGGTCCACGGCCAGGGCGCTCCCGGCGGGGAGGGCGGCGGCCTCGGCGCACTCCAGGAGCATCGAGCCGAGGCGGCGCAATTCGTTCTTCAAGAGGCCCGAGGCGCGATCCGGCAGGGTGGAGCCGAGGGAGTTCGAGCAGACCAGTTCGGCGAGATCGCCGGTTTGATGGGCGCCGGTCTGGTGGGCGGGGCGCATTTCGTAGAGGCGCACGCGCACGCCGCGCTGTGCCGCCTGCCAGGCGGCCTCGCTACCCGCCAGTCCGCCGCCGATGATGATCAGTTCGGTCATGGGAATACATTGTACCATTGAGGACGCTACGGACGTATGCCTGCGCGGTCGCCTTGTCGTGGGTGCTGTATAATACAGGCGTGACCGCGATGAATGCCCTGGAAACTCAATTGAAAGAGGCCGTCCAACTCACAGGGACGCAGTGGGCGGTGTGTCTGGAACGCGAATCCGGTTCCTGGCAAGTGCGGGCAGCGTATCGCCTGGACAAGAAGCGACAGACGGCATTGTTGCAGTATCTCGCGCGCACCCCGGTCAACTCGTGGCTTTCCGGCGCGGTGACGGTGGGGCGCTCGCGTTCACATCGAGTCCCTCAGCGGGTGGCTCTGGGATGTGAATATCTGTTTGTCTTCCCCGTGCAAGGCCTGACGATGGTCATCCTGGTAGGGGGACATTCTTTGGGTAAGGAGGAGAGGCGAATCTGGCGCTTGTTGACCTCGGCCATGGCATTGCCGTTACAACCGGCGATGGACCTGGCAGCAGGGCAAGAGGGGGGAGTGTTCCCCGATTTGCAGGCCGCCGTCCCCTACGATTTGCCCCGTGCCCTGGAACGCGTCCTCGATGCCTTTGCGGCCAGTGTGCCGTATCAGGCAGGCTGGCTCGCGGTGCATAGTGGCGATGTCCTGGAAGTGCAGGCGCACAAAAATTGCCCTCAGTGCCTGGGTAACCGCTTTGCGCTTGATTCGAGCGAGGTCTTTCGGCGCATCGGACGACGAGGAGAAGGGATAAGGGTTCAAAAGGGACAGTCGGAATGGGCCCTGGTACCTCATAAGGGTTTTCGCTCGAACACGCGTGACTGGGTTGGTCTTCCTCTGGTCATCGGGCGGCGTCTGATCGGTCTGGTGGCTCTGTGGCGTGAGCGACCGTTTCGCCCGGACGAGTGGGCGCGTTTGCGCAGGCTGGCGCGTCAGGCAGCCCGTCCTGTCGAGGCCATCTTGACTTTTGCCGAGATGGCCGGTCACCTGCGGCGACTGGGGGTGCTGAACGATTTTGCTCTGACGGTTTCCTCGGCGCAAAACCTGGATCAGATCGCGCGACGCGTTTTCGATTTGCTGGCGCGCGCGTTCGGCACCGAATTGATTTCGCTGTTCCTGCTTTCTCCCGATGGGAAAACATTGCGGACGTACCGCAATCGCGGTAAGGAAATAGCCACCCAGGTGTCCTCGCTGGAGACGTCCCCTTATGCGCCTCTTGTGCTGGGCGGTGCGATCCGTCGTGAGAGGGGGCAGGAGAGCGCGCGAGTCTATGAGGGCACGCGGGCGGCCCTGATCGTCCCGCTGCGTTATCGCGGTCGGGTCATCGGCGCGCTGACGCTGGAGAGCGAACAGGAGGAGGCGTTCAACCTCTACGATGAACACCTTCTGGTGGTGATTGCCAGTCACCTGGCCGGTCTGGTGGAGTACTCTCGCCTGCGAGAGGAGGCCGAGGCGCGTGCACGCAACTTGGGACTGATTCACGAGGTGGTGCAACAGGTCATCGGGCTGACGGACGTGGCACAGGTGGCACAGATTACAGCAGATTTGCTGGCGCAATACTTCGCTTATGAGATGGCCGTCGTCTTCCTTCCCAATGAGGATGGGCATCTGGTGGCGCGGGGCGTGGGAGGCAGCGCGGCGGAGATCGTCCGTCAGGGGTTGAGCGCTCTGGCGGATGCCGTGCACGGAGGGATCACCGGCAAAGTCTTCGAGACAGGCGAAAGCCTGCTGGTGAACGATGTCTCCCAGGAGCCGTTGTACCGCCCTCTCCCGGGATGGGAGGCCGGCTCGGAACTCTGTGTGGCGCTACGCGAGGGCGACCGTGTGTTGGGACTGATTGACGTGGAAAGCCGCGAGCGAAATGCGTTTACGCACAACGACCTCCTGGCGCTGGAATCGCTGGCCGGTATCCTCTCCAGCGTGATTTTGAGCGCAGACCGCTACCAGCGTTTGCAGGCTACTGTGCGCGAGTTGCGCGCCACTCAACGTGAATTACAGGAACGCGTCGAGGCGCAGCGTTCTGCCGAGAACCGCCTGATCCAGGCGGCGAAGATGGCGGCGGTAGGTGAAATGGCTGCCGGTATCGCGCATGAATTGAATAACCCTCTGACGACCGTGGCAGGCTTTGCCGAACTGGTCCTGGAGGAACTTCCCGAGGACGTGCCGCAACGGAAAGACCTGGAGTTGATCCTGCGTGAATCGCTACGGGCGCGTAGCGTGGTGCGCCGTTTGCTGGATTTCGCGCGCCAGACGGAAAGTGTGCGCGTTCGCGCCGACCTGAATGAGGTCGTGGACGACGTGGTGACTTTGGTGCGCCACCTTCTCCACACCAGCGGTGTGCAATTGCATCTGAATTTGCATTCGAACCTCCCCTGGCCGCTGATAGACCGCAATCAGATGAAGCAGGTGCTTTTGAATCTGTTGCACAATGCCTTGCAGGCCATGCCCCGCGGCGGCGACCTCACCATTACCACGCTGGAACGACAGGAAGCCGGAAGGCAGTGGGTAGGCCTGGAGGTGCGCGATACAGGCGTGGGCATCCCGCCGGAGAATATCGAGCGTCTGTTCGAGCCGTTCTTTACCACGCGCGGCGATAAGGGGGGCACGGGGCTTGGCCTGTCGGTCACCTATGGCATTGTGACGGAGCACGGCGGCTATATCGACGTGAATAGCAAACCGGGAGAAGGCGCGGTGTTCACCGTGTGGCTGCCGATAGATGAAGGAACGAACGTACGATGACGGAGCCAAGTGTACTGGTAGTGGATGATGAGGAGGGCATTGTTGCGTTGTGTGAGCGCCTCTTGCGGAGGGAAGGGTTCGTTGTGTTCTCCGAAACGGACCCGCGCCGCGCTATGGAGCGTTTGCGGGAAATCGAAGTCGATCTGCTTCTGGTGGACATTCGCATGCCGGAGGTGGATGGCTTCAGCCTGATTTCCTATGCCAAGCAGCATCAGCCGGACATCGCCGTCCTGGTGATGACCGGCTTCGGCACCGTGGAGACGGCCATTCAGGCATTGCGTCAGGGAGTAGACGGCCTGCTCCTCAAGCCGTTCGAGCGTGGACGTGAACTTGTGGACGCCGTCCGACAGGCACTGGCCGATAACCAGAAGAAACGCGACGCGGCCCGCGTGCAGGCGCTTCGCCCCCTTTTTGATGTCACCGAATCGCTCCTGACCGAGACTCAGCCCGAACGCCTGTTGGAGCGCATTCTGGACGCCGTAACCGGTCATTTGCGTTGCGAACACGCCGGATACTACGAGTATTCTGCGGATGACGGGATGATGCACTTGCTCGCCGGCCGAGGGGCAACGTTGCCGGACGAGGCGAGCAGCCGCGAGGGTGGAGTGATCGGCCGCGCCGATGCGCTTGGCGTGCCGTTACGCGTGAACGTTTCAGGTCCGGGCGATGGGGCGTTACAAGAAACCCTGCGCGCGCTTGGGTTGGAATCGGCCCTGTGTGCGCCGATCTCGCGCCTGAACGTGCGAAGTGTTCTCTTCGCCGCACGTGGTGAGGGCGAGCCTCCTTTCCGGGAGGCCGACCTGGATATGTTTCTGATCCTGGCGCGCCAGGCGGCTGTGGCGATGGAAAATGCCCGCCTGTACGCGGAGTTGCGAGATTACGTGCGGCAGGTAGAAGAATCTCAGCGGGCGCTGATTCAGGCGGAGAAGATGGCGACCGTTGGACGGTTGACTGCCTCCATTGCTCATGAAATCAACAACCCTTTGCAGGCCGTGCGGAATTGCCTGCATCTGGCCGAGCGGGAGGATGTCCCTCCGGAAAAACGCGCTGAGTACTTCGTCCTCGCTAAATCGGAACTGGAGCGCCTGATGGAAACGGTGCAGCGGATGCTGGAATTCTATCGCCCGGGCACGGCCAGGGCGGAAGCGGTGGATGTGAGGGACTTGCTGAATCGCGTCCTGGGCCTTATGGCGCAACAAATGGCCAGGCGTCGTGTGGAAGTGCAGACCGATGTCTCGTCTCGCCTTCCGCCGGTGTTCGTGGTGAGCAGCCAGATCCAACAGGTGTTCATCAATTTGATTCTGAACGCCATGGATGCCATGCCCCAGGGTGGAACGCTGTACATCAAGGCCCGACGGGCTCGCGACGGTGTGGAGGTACTGTTTCGAGATAGCGGGCCGGGAGTGCCTCCGGAGCACCGCTCCAGCATCTTTGAGCCGTTTGTGAGCACAAAAGAAGGTGGAGTGGGGTTAGGTCTGACCGTGAGTTACAATATTATCTCTGCTCATGGTGGCGTGTTGGAACTGGTCTCGGATGATGAAAACGAAGGGCAGGGCGCTTGTTTCCGCGTCTGGTTGCCGCTAGGAGAGAGAGAATGAAGCCGCACATCCTGGTTGTAGACGACGAGCCGGTTGCCCTCAAATCCCTGACGGACATTTTGCGCCTGGAGGGATACCGTGTGGTTGGTGTGGAGAGTGGACAGGCGGCGGTGGAGTATTTGCGGTCCCATTACGTAGACCTGATGATTGTGGATTTGCGTATGCCCGGCATGAGCGGTCTGGATGTAATCCATGTGGCCAACGAGATTTCGCCGGATACCGAAATCATTTTGCTGACTGCCTACGGCTCGACCGAATCGGCTATCGAGGCGCTTCGATTGCGCATCCATGATTACTTACTCAAGCCGGCAGCGCCTAGCCAGGTGTTGGCCAGCGTGAAGCGTGGTCTGGCACGACGGGAGGCAAAACTGCGGGCAAAAGGCGGCGGAGTGTTGGCCGATGTGGAGGACGAGACTGCTCCGCCGATCGAGTTGCAGGATGGGACACGCGTGGACTTTTCGCGGCGTGAAATCCGCCGTGGAAAGGACGTTGCCCATCTGACCCCGGCGGAGGGACGGTTGTTGCGGGTTTTCTTCGATAACATCGGGCGCGTGTTTACTCACCGCGAGTTGGTGTTGCTCGTCCAGGGATATGAGACGGCCTATCACGAGGCGCCGGAGATCCTGCGCCCTCTGGTGAGCCGGTTGCGGCGTAAACTGGCGAAGTTTCCGATTCTGGCGGACTGTATTGTCAGTGTGCGGGGGACAGGGTACGTCTTTGAGTTGACCCTCTGATCCGGCCCGGCGCGCTTCGACTACGTTTTGCTCCGTTCAGGGCGAGCCTCAGGGTAGAGCAAGCCTTCGGCTTATTCGCAAGGCAGAGCCTCGCGCTTTCGACGCGAGGCCTCGCCGAGCGGAGCGCCCGTAGGGCGCGTAGTCGAAGCGTTCGCGCTGATAAGAGCGCCTCGACTGCGGCCTCCCTGCCAGTCGGCCTCTGCTCGACGCGAAAACACATCGCGCTGAGCAGAGGTTTCAAGCAAAGCGAGGAGCCGCAGTCGAAGTATCTGTGTTGCCA
>RFJH01000230.1 GCA_003694975.1 Anaerolineae bacterium
GCCCAGGATGGTGAACCCGGCCTGGAAGCGCCGAATCAGGTGTTCTTCCTGATAGAGTTCAATCCCACCGCGACCGGTCAGAAAGGTCAGGAACGCGAAGAAAAAGATGAAGCCGCCGATGAAAAGGAAGGCGCGCCGCATCTCGCGCCACGTCACGCCCGAAGTGAAGAGCACGAAGAGCGCGAGGAACAGCAGTGGGAGCAGAAAGCGGATATCCCAGAAGAAGAGCGTCGTCGCCAGGAAGCACCCATAGAAGATGAGCCAGGCGCGCGGATCGAACCACTGGATGAGGGACTTTCGTTTGCGGTAACGCCAGGTGACGAGCATGGTGAAGTGAGTAAGTAGTCAGTGAACAGTGAGCAGTGAGCAGTGGGCAGTGAGTGGCCGGCGATCAGGCGATCGGCCCGACCGCCGACCACTCAAACCGGCGCGCTTACCGCCCGGATTGCCGCTGCACGGCAGCGTAGGCCGCCACGAGCACCGGCACGAGGATGGCCGCGAAGATCAGGTTCGGGCCGGCTGCGGGCAGGAACTCGCCCACAATCGCCGCCGCCGGGCTGAAGCCGTTGATCCAGATATCGGAGATGGCCGCGAAGCCGATGCCCAGGATGTTGCCCAGCATACCCCAGGTCACCGCCGCCGCCACGTCCACATTCTGGCCGAAGGCGAAGCGGACGATCAGCACCAGCACGAAACCGACCAGGATCGAGATGCCCGCGAAGAGCGAGATGGTCGCGTCGCCGAAGATGTTGTTCGCCGGATCGAAGAACAGCATGTTCGGCACGTTGCGGTTCAGGAAGAAGATCACCACCGCCAGCACCGACAGCACGCCGCTGACCCACAGCACCGTGTCCATGCTCTTCTTCTTATCCGAGAAAAGCAGTGCCAGGCCGGCGATGAAGCCCACCAGGCCATTCCCGATGCTCCACTGCGGGGAGAGACCAAAGCCGGTCAGCGCATCGCCGAACATGTTGCCCACCGCGCCGGTGAAGAACCCCACCACCGGGCCGAAGGCGTAGCCGAAGAACATCGGGATGGCAATCGCCGGTCGCAGCGCCACCTGGCTGAGCGACGGCACCACGAAGACCGTCCCGTTGAACAGCCACGAGAAGACCGCATACAGCGCCGCCCCAATCGCCATCCAGACCACCTCGCGCGTGCCCACTTCCCAGGCTTCGTTCTCGCGCGTGAAGTAATACACCAGGAAGGCGATCAGCAGGCCGACGATCACAAAGACGAAACGCAGCACGGGATTCTCACCCGTCTGCAGGCGCTCGATGCCCATCATGTTCCCGCCGACGTAAATCAGCAGGAGGAAGATGACCAGCGTGACGACGAGCGTCCACAGAATCGCAGAAAGTCTCTTATCCATCTCCTCATCTCCTTATCGGTATCATACAACTTCAGCCCGCAGGCTCTCTTTGCGAACCCGCAAGGCCCCATCAAACATGCGCCAGCGCCTCAAGCCGCAAGAAGCGACCGCTTCGCGGCAGATATTCCAGATTGACCTCCAGAAGCGAGGTCGGCACGAGGCGACAGGCCTCCAGGCGTTTCACATCGCGCAGCACCTCCTCCGGCGTTCCATCCGCGACCACGCGCCCATCGGCCATCAACAGCACGCGGGTGGCATACATCACCGCCATATCCACATCGTGCGTGATGAACAGGATGGCCTCGAAGCCGGGCATCTGCACAATCGCATCCATGAAATTGATATAGTTCTTGTAATCCTGCCCGGCAGTCGGCTCATCCATCACCAGAATGCGGGAGCGCATCGAGAGAATCGCCGCGATGCTGACGCGCTTTTGCTGGCCAAACGAAAGGGCCAGCGGAGGGTCGTTCGCGTACTCTGCAAGATTCACAATCTCTAACGCCTCGCTCACCTCCTTTTCGATCTGGTCTTTGGGATGTCCGAGATTCTTTGGGCCAAACGCCAGTTCATCGTGCACCGTCGGGGCGAAGAGCATATGGCTGGGACTCTGAAAGACATATCCCAGCGTGGCCGCGATCTCCGCCACACTCGCCTCGCGCGTATCCCGCCCGTTCACCAGCACGCGCCCCGAAGTCGGCTTGAGCAGACCAATAGCGTGCTTGACGAGCGTCGTCTTTCCGGCGCCGTTCGGACCGAGCACGGCGATCACCTCCCCGCGATGAACATCGAGCGAGATACCGTGCAGGACCTCCCGACCCATCTCATACCCGAAATGGACATCCTCGAAACGAACCATCGTCTCCCCTCCCCCATCATTTCCCGCTTCGCCCTCGACCTCAGCCTGGGCTCCGGGCAAAATGCGTATCTCCGGCGGACGCGGCTCCGCAGCGACCTTTTCGAGCACCATCGAGACCGGCAATTTGACCTCGTGATAATCCACCACATCCACCAGCCCCTCGACCGGGCCAAGATAGCGAATGCGCCCCTCTTGCATATAAAGCACGCGGTCGGGACGGATGCGCAACACATCCTCCACGCGATGCTCGATCAGCAACACGCTCATGCCCTCGTCCGCCAGGGTGCGCACCATATCCAGCGTCTCCAGGGCGCTGGCCGGATCGAGGCTGGCGAGCGGCTCATCGAGCAGCAAAATGGACGGGCGCATGGCGAGCACGCCCGCCAGGGCCACCTTTTGCTTCTCGCCGCCGGAGAGGTTGAAGGTCTCGCGGTCGCGCAGGTGAATGATGTTCAGGCGTTTGAGCGCCTCCTCGGAGCGTTGAATGATCTCGTCTCGCGGCAGTCCCAGGTTCTCCAGTCCAAAAGCGACCTCATTGAGCACGCGAATACCCAGAATTTGCCGCTCCGGGTCTTGGAGCACGGTGCCCACGTGCTGCGAAATGCGCGCCAGGGGCCAGCCGCCGGTCTCCTGACCGTGAATCAGCACGCGACCGCTCACCTCCCCTTTGTAGGAGCGCGGGATCAGGCCGTTGATGCAGCGGATGAGCGTCGTCTTGCCACAGCCGCTCGCGCCGGCCACGAGTAGAATTTCACCTTTCTGCAAAGAGAACGAGATATCCTGGATTGCCGGCGTATCGCGATCGCGATAACGAAAGGAGAGATTTTCGACGACGAGAGGGACGGTTTCTGTCATGGGAAAGAGGGCCCTGCTTCAAGGGTCAACGTAAAGGAGGCAGGAGAGCATCGAAAGCATCACCAATCTTAACACCCAAACGCTTCGCCGCGTTGCCATTGACCTCACACACGAGGAGATTTCCCGTACTGCCGATCAGCGCGACCAACTCGCCGGGAGGGCGCTCGCCGAACGTGTTCACCAGGCCATGGATTTCCACGCCGGCAAGGCGCACCACAAAGCGTTCCTTTTCCTTCAACAACGCCTCGCCGAGATGTTCCTCGCGGATATTGGAGGTCACGTTGCCGAAGTGGTCAATGTGAATCACCTCGCCGTGCCAGCCCTGCGCATCGCGCCGTGGACGGGGCAAATCCAGCCGCACAGGGTCGTCAATCGGCGTGCCCAGGTCGTGCAGGGGGACGCCCGCCGCCAGATGCGCCCCGCAGGGAGCGAAGATATCTCGCCCGTGGAAAACGTGGCTGACCTTCGGCAACCAGTAACGGGGGCGATCCAGGTGCACGATGTCCACCGGCCACCTCTCCTCTTCGGCGCGCTCCAGGAGCATGGTCAACACGCCGTTATCCGGGCAGACGAAGAACCACTCCCCGATGCGCGCCGCGATGGGGCGCCGCTCCGTGCCCACGCCGGGATCCACCACGATGACGTGCACCGTCCCGGGCGGGAAATAGGGCGCCGAGCGAAAGAGAATCAACGCCGCCTCGGGCACATTCTGCGGCGAGATATTGTGACTGATATCCGCAATCTGCGCCTCGGGGCAGATGCCCCAGATAACCCCCTTCATCACCCCAACATTGCCATCTTTCAGACCGAAATCGGTCAGCAGCGTAACGAACGCCATCTCCCAGGTTCCTCCTGCAAATCAAAAAAAAAGCCCGACAGGTACACTGCCGGGCTTTGCACCATCACTCATCGAGGATTTCGATGAACGCGGCCTCGAAATCCTCCACAGAGACACGCCCGACCCACTTCTTGACGATGTTCCCCTGCCCATCCAGCAGATAAAACTCCGGCTGGGAACGGAATCCGAACTGCCGTTTAAACTCCTCATTGCGCGGGTCGTCAATATCGAGATAGACGAAAGTAATGCGGGTGTAGTATTTCGCTTCCAGCCCATGCACGATGGGCGCCATTGCCTGGCAGGTCGGTCACCAGAAAGCGAAGAACTCGACAAGGGTCGGCGTGCCGGAGGCCAGGTTCACCGAACCGGGATTGGTGGCCTCCATCTCACTACGCGGCGTGACGACGACCATCGGCGGCTCAGTCGGCTCGACGGGCACGTCAACAGGCGCCTCTGTAGGCAATGTCTGAGGCATCTCTGTCGCCACGACCACCGGAGCGCCTTCGGTCGTCACAGAACGGGGCGGCGCGGAGGTCGGCGAGGCTTCCGGGCCGCAGGCAGCCAGCACCATGGCGGCTGCCAGAATCAGCCCCAGAACCGCGATACGCTTGCTCATACAAAACTCCTTTCCGCAAATCCCAAACACAGCACAGCGACGTTCGCGCGCCGCTTCTTCTCAATCCTATCATATTAGGAGGCTCTTTGTCCAGTTTCAGAATTGCCGCGACCACTCCTTCAACCAGCGTTCGACCACGACCTTCGTCTGGGTGAAGAACTCCACAGCGTGCTTCCCCTGTCCGTGTAATGTGCCAAAGAAACTCTCCTTCCAGCCGCTGAAGGGGAAAAAGGCCATCGGGGCTGCCACGCCGATATTGATGCCGATATTACCCGCCTGGGCTTCATAGCGGAACTTGCGCGCCGCCGCGCCGCTGCTCGTGAACAGGCAGGCCATATTGCCATAGCGATGGCTGTTGATCAGAGCAATCGCCTCGTCGAGCGTCTCCACGTGCATCAACCCCAGCACCGGGCCGAAAATCTCCGTCTGGAAGACAACGCCATCGCGTGGCACCCCGTCCAGGATGGTGGGACGCAGAAAATTGCCCTTTTCGTACCCCGGAATAACCGCGTCTCTCCCCTCGACCAGGAGACGCGCGCCCTCCTCAACACCTTGCTGGATCAACCCCTCGATCCGCTCCTTTGATTGCGGCGTGATTACCGGCCCCATCTGGACGCCCTCATCCAGCCCGTAGCCGACTCTGCGTGCCCGCGCCGCTTCGGCCAACGCCTCCGTAACCGGACCGCGCGCCTCGCCCACCGTGACCACCAGCGAGGTCGCCAAACAACGCTGACCGGCATTGCCAAAAGCGCTATCGGCCACAACAGGGATTGTGGAC
>RFJH01000231.1 GCA_003694975.1 Anaerolineae bacterium
CCCGTCTTCATCTCCTCGTATGCTCTTCTGGATGCGGACGGCCACGTCGTCCTTTCAACCGAGAAATCCGAAATCGGACGAGACGAGAGCAACCGTGACTACTTCCAGAAAACCTATCAAAGCGGCTTGCCTTCTCTCTCAGTCTGGTACTCCGAAAAAAGTCTCTACTTCTCCGCGCCGGTAAGGAACGAAAACGAAGCCGTGGTCGGCGTCCTGCGCGCCCGCTACGACGCAGCCTTCTTACAGCAACTCATCACGCAACACAGCGGCCTGGGTGCCCAAGAGGCGTATGCCGTCCTCCTCGATGAACACCACATCATCCTGGCACACAGCCTGTATCCCCAGACCATCTTCAAATCCCTCGTTCCCCTGGAAGTCACCCTCCTCCAACAATGGCAGGCCGAGGGGCGCTTCCCCCCCGGCGAGCCCACGACGTTATCCATCAACCTGCCGGAGGTGGAAGAGAAACTCGCCCAAATCCGGGAAGAGACGTTCTTCGAGGTGACCGATGTGCAAGGAATCCGGCAGCAGGCCGCTGCGGCCACGATGAAAGAGCGCCCGTGGACGGTGGTCTTCATCCAGCCACGCTCGGTGTTCATCACCCCCATTAATCAACAGATCCGTCGCAGCATCCTGATGGCCATCGGCGTGATTTTCCTCGCCGCCTATGCCTCCCTGGGCCTCTCACGGTTGATCACCACACCGCTTTCCCAATTGACCGAATCCGCGCGCCGCATCGCGGCCGGCGAACTGGACATACAGGCCGAGGTCACAAGCCGTGACGAGATCGGCGCTCTGGCACAGGCATTCAACGAAATGACCTCTCAACTGCGCGACATGATCGCCTCTCTGGAAGAGCGCGTGGCGGAGCGCACGCGCGACCTGGAAGAACGCTCGGCCTACCTGCAGGCTGCCGCTGAAATCGGACGCGCCGTTGCCGCCACACTCGACCCTGAGAGTCTTGTTCAACAGGCGGTAGACCTGATGAAAGAACGCTTCGGCCTCTACTACGTCGGCCTGTTCGAACTGGACGGCACAGGGGAATGGGCCAACCTGCGCGCCGGCACCGGCAAGGAAGGCCAGGCCATGATCGCCCGTCGGCACCGCATTCGCGTGGGGAGCGGCATGATCGGCTGGTGCATCGCCAACCGACAACCCCGCATCGCCCAGCAAGCCGAACTGGATGATGTTCGCCTGCGCCCTCCGGAACTCCCCAAAACCCGCGCCGAGGCCGCCCTCCCCCTGCGCGCGCGCGGCGAGGTCCTGGGCGCGTTGACCATCCAGAGCGACCAACCGGGCTTCTTCACCCCCGATAACCTGGCCATTTTCCAGATTATCGCCGACCAGATCGCCGTCGCCCTGGAGAACGCCCGCCTGTTTGCCGAAAGCCAGGCCGCTCTCTCCAGCCTGGAGCGCATCACCCTTGAACGCGCCCGTCGCGGCTGGCAGGAACGACTCCTGCGCGCCGGACAGGCCATCGCCGTCCGTGCCGATGGTCACAGCACTCTGCCTGCTCCACCCGTCCTGGATGAGAACGTGCGTCGAGCGTTGGAGCGAGGCGAAATCACTGCGGAAGTGGACGAGCAAACACCGGGAGGCAACTACCTGCTAAACGTCCCCATCAAAGTCCGCGGTACAACGATTGGCGTCCTGAGAACGTACAAACCCGCCGAACGCGGCACGTGGACGGAAGCGGAAGTTCAGGCGCTCAGCGCCATCGCCGAACGGCTGGCCCTCTCCCTCGAAAGCGCACGCCTCTTCGAGGAGACCGTCCGCCGTGCCGAAAGAGAACACCTGGTTACCGAAATCACCACCCGTATCCGCAGCACCACCGATCCTCAGGAAATGATCCGGATTGCCATCGAGGAACTCAAGCAAGCGCTTGGCGTTTCGCACGTTCGCATCACCCCGCAGAGACTCTCTCCTGCAATCACCGAAACCCCTTCCTCCGATGGCAACTCACCGCAGGAGTAACGTCGGTCGGAGTTCGATATGACGTACACAATCGCCGTTTCCAACGAAAAAGGTGGGGTGGCAAAAACCACCACCGTTCTTTCCCTGGGCGCTGCCCTGGCCGAGCGAGGGCTGCACGTCCTCCTCATTGACCTGGACCCTCAGGCCAACCTCACCCTGGCCCTCGGCATGGAGCCGGCTGAAAACGACCGCACATCCGCTCACGTCCTGATCGAAGCCGCTCCGCTGCTTAGCGCGCGTCGGAAAACCGATATCCCCAATCTCGACCTCGTCCCCTCCAGTCACCGTATGGGGAACGCAGAACAATTCCTCCCCATGCGCACGAATTACTACCGTACCCTCAAGAACGCGCTTGCCGCCTCCGGCCCCCTCCCCTATGACTTCGTCATCGCGGACTGCCCCCCTGCTCTGGGGAGCGTCACCACCAACGCCATCGCCGCCGCCGACCTGCTCATCATCCCCACCCAGGCCGAATTCTTTTCCGCATACGCCCTACGCAACATGATGGCCTTGGTCCGCCGCGTGCGGCAGGAATCCAACCCTCGCCTGGCCTATCGCATCCTGATCACCCAACTCGACCGCCGCAACCGAGTCCACCGAAACATCCAGCAACAACTACGGGAGACGTTTGGCAAGGGCGTATTCGAGACGGTGATCGAAATCGACACCAAACTACGCGAAAGCCCAATCGCCGGAGCGCCCATCACCTTGTACAAGCCGAACAGCCGAGGAGCCACCCAATACCGTGCCCTGGCGCAGGAGATTATCGAGTATGCCAAAGAGACGAAAGAAGAAGCAATTAGACAATCGGCTTGAGAAACTGTTCGACGAGATCAAAGAGAACGGGACGGCTACGCCACCTGAAGAACGAATCACCGGCCAGCCTCCGACCGCTCCCGCGCGCGCCTCGTCGAAGGCGGCAGATACGCCCCCGCCCGCCGACACAAGAAGAAGCGCCAGCCTGTTGACCGGCCCTCTCCCCGCGCCCGAACCGCGCGCTATCGTCGGACGCGGAACGCCCGATTCGCCCGCCGCCATGGCCCTGGCCTTCCGCGTGGACGAAAACCAGTGGGCCACGCTCCAGGTCGTTGACGAAGAAAAACCGCGCGTCTGGGATAGCGAGGAACAGGCCCTCGTTCGTCAGGTCGCCGACCAACTCTCACTGGCATTGGAAAACGCCCGCCTCTTCCAGGAGACTCAGCGACACGCCCGCGAACTGGCTGTCCTGAACGAGATGGGGCGCGTGCTTACCTCCCTCCTGGACATCAACAGCGTTCTCGAACAGGTCTACGAGTACGCCTCCCGCCTCCTGGATACCACGAACTTCTACATCGCCCTCTACGATGCCGATAACGATACCATTTCTTTCCCTCTGGCCTACGATAAGGGCGAACGGCAACCCTGGCAGGCTCGGAAGGCCCGAAACGGCCTGACCGAGTACGTCATCCGCACCTGTCAACCCCTCTTGCTGGCAGAGAACGCCACCGAACGCCTTCAGGAACTGGGCGTTGAAGCCATCGGCACCCCCGCCGAATCCTGGCTCGGCGTGCCCATGCTGGCTGGAGAAAAAGTCACCGGCGTGATTGCCGTCCAGGATTACGAAAAACCACACGCTTTTGACGAACACGACCGAGACCTCCTGGAATCCATCGCCAGCCAGGCCGCCATCGCTCTGGAGAACGCCCGCCTCTTCCAGGAGACTCGCCAACGCAGTGAAGAGTTAGCGGCTATTAACGAGATCATCGCCTCCGCCAGCCGCTCTCTCGATATGGACGAAATCCTGGAGACCGTCCTCGAACAACTGGTCAACGCCCTGGGAATGAGCGGCGGGCTCGCCAACATCGCCGATGAAGACGGCAACCTCCGCCTGCGACGCTGGTACAACATACCACAACCCCTGATAGATCATGCCCTTGAGCATGGACTGGGAAACACTCCCTGCGAATATGTCTATCAGACCGGCCATCCCCTCGCCCTGGAAGACGTGGAGAAAGCTCCCCCTGGGGTGGATGCAAGTGGCCTCTTAGAGAACAACATCCATGTCTACCTGGGCGCGCCCATCGAAGCGCGCGGCAAAGTTCTGGGCACGTTCTGTATCCTGAACGATGCGCCCATCCGCATCAGCGATGAGATGGTGTGGATCGTTCAGAGCGTAGGTCGTCAGGTCGGCTTCGCCGTTGAAAACGCCCGCCTCTTCGAACGCACTCAGCAGCAACTCGCCGACCTGCGCCTGCTCTCCGAAATCAGCCAGAAACTGGCGAGCGCCCCCCTCAATCTCGCCCAAATCGCCGATACCGTCAGCCGCATCTTCGTCGAGCGCATGGATGTCCCGGAGGCCTCCGTCTCCCTGCTCGAGGATGACGGAGATACCATGACCATCATCGCCGATTACTACCAGGGCGAGGAAGGAGAGCCGGAACTTGTTCGCGACCCAACGGTCGGCACCACCTGGAAACTCTCCGACTTCCCGGCATCCAAAGCAGTCATTGAAAGCGGACAACCGCGCATCATTCAGGCCAATGACCCCCAGGCCGACCCCGCAGAACTCGCCTACATGCGGCAATACGACGTCCAGACGCTGGCCATCTTCCCCTTGATTTCCAAAGGGCAATCGCTCGGCCTCGTGGAACTCGAAACGGATCGGCCAACCCCCTTCACTCCTGAGCAAATAGACCTGGCACTCACCATAGCGAACCAGGCTGCTGTGGCCCTGGAAAACGCCCGCCTCTTCGAGCAAACCGAGGCCAGCGCCGCCGAACTGCGCGCCCTCTTCGCCGCCATGATTGATGTCATCATCGTCTACGATAAAGAGGGCCGCTACACACGCATCGCCCCAACCAACCCCTCTCGCCTCTTCCGCCCTCCGGAAGAAATGCTTGGCAAGAGCATTCGGGAAGTCCTGCCGCCCGAAACCCACGAGCCTTTCATGAACGCTATCCAGCAGGCACTGAAGACGGGCGAACCTGTCAATCTGGAATACCCGCTCGAAATTGAGGGCAACGAATACTGGTTCTATGCCACCATCACCAAACTGGATGAAGACCACGTCTTCTGGGTAGCGCGCGATATCACCGAGCGCAAGCACGCCGAAGCGCGCATCCAGCGCCAGAGGGACTACCTGGAGACGGCCTCCGAAATCTCTCGCCTCATCACATCCACCCTCAACCTCGACACGTTGTTCAGGCAGGCAGTCAACCTGATCCAGGATCGCTTCGGCTACTACCACGTAGGCATCTTCGTCGTCGAGGAAACGGGTTTCAACGCCGTCCTGGCGGAGGCCACCGGCGAGGCCGGCGAGGAAATGAAACGCCGCAAACACTCCCTCGCCGTTGGCTCCAACTCCATCATCGGCCAGGTGACCGCCACCGGCAAACCGCTCGTCGTCAACAACACTGCCGTTGACACCGTTCACCGCCCCAACCCCTTGCTCCCCGAAACGCGAGCGGAGGCAGCCCTTCCCCTGCGCATCGGCGACCGCATCCTCGGCGCGCTCGACATCCAGGCCGACAAAGTGGACGCCTTCTCTCCGGAAGACCTGGCCGTCCTGCAAAGCCTTGCCGACCAGATCGCCGTTGCCATTGATAACGCTCGCTCCTACGAAGTGGCTCAGCAACACCTCAAGGAAATGCGCGAGTTGGACAAACTGAAATCTCAGTTCCTGGCCAA
>RFJH01000232.1 GCA_003694975.1 Anaerolineae bacterium
TGGCCGCGCAACGCTGGCAGGAAGGCGTGAAGGCGGAGAACGCCCCGCTGGGCTACCTGCCCGATGTGTACTATATCATCCTGGACGCGTATGGTCGCGCCGACCTCCTGCAAGAAGTCTTCGAGTACGATAACACACCCTTCCTGAACGAACTCGAATCGCTGGGCTTCTACGTCGCCGATTGCAGCCAGAGCAACTACGCCCAATCCATGCTCTCCATCACCTCTTCCCTGAACATGAACTACCTGGACGCCCTGAGCGATAAACTCGTCCCGGGCAGCACGAACCGTGCGCCACTGCGTTCCCTGGGCAAAGACAACGCCGCGCGGCGCTTCCTGGAAAGCCTGGGCTATACCACCATCTCGTTCGCCACCAACTTCCCCGCTTCCGAATGGGAAGACGCCGACTACTTCCTGACCCCTCCGCCCCAGGGGCTGACCGAATTCGAGAACCTCCTCGCCGATACCTCCCTGGCGCGTGCTTATATGGACCTCCTGGGCGATTCGCCGGAGGAGATCACCGCCGCGTGGTATCGCCGCAGGACACTATCCGCTCTGGAGCACCTGGAGACCACCGTCCCCGCCATCCCGGGCCCGAAGTTCGTCTTCGTCCACCTCGTCATCCCGCATCACCCGTTTGTCTTCGGCCCCAACGGCGAGGAGCGCAACTACGTTGTCAAAGGCGTGCCCCCCTTTCCCGAGTACGTCACCGGTTATCGCGACCATGTCACCTACATCAACAAGCGCATCGAACGGGTGGTACGCATCATTCTGGAGACCTCTCCCCACCCGCCCATCATTGTCATTCAGGGCGATCACGGGCCGGCGCCGTTCGATGTCATCGAGAACCGCATGAAGATTTTGAACGCCTACTACTTCCCCGGCGGCAAGGACGGTCTCTACGAGAGCATTACGCCGGTGAACACCTTCCGCTTGATTTTCAACAACTACTTCGGCGCGGAGTATGGCTTGCTGGACGATGTTTCTTACTCCTCCGAGTACGGCGACCCTTATCGCTTTGTGATGATCCCCAACACGTGCAAACAGGAAACCCCATGACATACATCGTTCTTCTCTCCGCCCCTTATATGATCCCGGTCGTAGACCGCTTCCGCGAGGTCTTCGAGCGCTACGATATTGAACTCATCGTCCCTGAAGTCCGCGAGCGGCTCGAAGAAGAAGACCTGCTGAAGTACGCCGGTCGGTTCGACGGCGCGATTTGTGGGGACGACCGCTACACGGCGCGCGTCCTGGAGGCCTGTGCGCCGCGCCTGAAGGTCATCTCCAAGTGGGGGACAGGCATCGATTCAATCGACACCGAGGCCTGTTCCCGTTTCAACATCGCCGTCAAACGGACACCGAACGCCTTCACCCTGCCGGTCGCGGACACCGTGATGGGCTACATCCTGGCCTTCGCCCGCCGTCAGCCCTGGATGGACCGCGAGATGAAATCCGGCAAATGGCAGAAACTGCCGGGCCGGTCGCTCAGCGAGTGCACGTTGGGAGTGATCGGCGTGGGGAACATCGGCAAAGCGGTCACGCGCCGCGCCCGGGCGTTCGGGATGCGCGTCCTGGGCAACGACATCGTGGAGATTGACCACGTCTTCATCGCCGAGAGCGGCATCCAGATGACCTCCCTCGAAGCGCTCCTGACCGAGGCCGATTTCGTCTCCCTGAACTGCGACTTGAACCCGACCAGTTACCACCTCATCAACGAACGCACGCTCTCTTTGATGAAACCCTCGGCGGTGCTCATCAACACGGCGCGCGGCCCGATTGTGGACGA
This sequence comes from Anaerolineae bacterium, assembly GCA_003694975.1. Classification (GTDB taxonomy): domain Bacteria; phylum Chloroflexota; class Anaerolineae; order Anaerolineales; family Villigracilaceae; genus J097. Next base: position 1,786 of record RFJH01000232.1, read on the forward strand.
GGCCGCGCTGATCGCAGCCCTGCAAGAGGGCAAAATTGCCGGTGCAGCCCTGGATGTCTTCGAAGTCGAGCCGTTGCCTGCCGATAGCCCCCTTCTGCAAATGGACAACGTCCTCCTGGCCCCCCACAACGCGAACTCCAGCCCGGCGGCCTGGGAGCGCGTCCACTGGAACACCATCAAAAACCTCCTGGATGGCCTGGGCATCGCCCATGATTTGTAAGAGCAACGGCTTTGCCATGAATGGTACAATTGACCACTGATCACTGATCACTGCTTACTGCTTACTGCTTACTGATCACTGCTCACCGACCACTGCTTACCGATCACTGCTCACCGACCACTGCCTACCGATGACTACTTCCTCCCCTCCCTACGTCCTCATCACCGGCGCGGCAGGTGGCATCGGACGTGCCACCGTCGCCCTTTTCGCCGAGAAAGGATGGCGCGTCATCGGCGTGGACCGCAAGGACTTCGGCGCAGGTTTCCCCTCCGATGGTCTCTTCATCCGTGCCGACATCTCCCGCGCCGAAGAACTGGAAGCCATCTTTGAGAAGGCCCAGGCCTTCACCGACCACCTAGACGCGCTGGTCAACAACGCCGCCGTGCAAATCGCCAAACCGCTTCTGGAGACCACCGTCGAAGAGTGGGACGCGGTCATGGCCGCCAACCTGCGCTCTGTCTTCCTGGGCGTGAAACTGGCCTACCCCTTGCTCAAAGCGCGGGGCGGCGGCGCGATTATCAACGTCTCCTCCGTACACGCCATCCAGACCTCGGCCAACATCGCCGCCTACGCCGCGAGCAAAGGTGGCCTGCTGGCCCTGACGCGCGCCATGGCGATTGAATTCGCCCCGGACAATATCCGCGTCAACGCCATCCTCCCCGGCGCGGTGGATACTCCCATGCTGCGCGCCGGCCTGGGGCGCGGTCACGTGGAAGGCGCCGACATCCATCAGCGCCTGGAGAACCTCGCCCGCAAGACGGTCAACGGGCGCGTTGGTCGTCCCGAGGAAATCGCCCATGCCATCTACTTCCTGGCCGATAACGAGCAATCCTCCTTTATGACCGGCCAGGCCCTCGTCGTGGACGGCGGCGCCACCGCCCGCCTGAGCACCGAATAACCCTCGACCATTCGACCACCCGACCATCCGACCCTCGACCACCCGACTACCCGACCACCTGACCACCCCTTACGAACTCCCTTGAAA
>RFJH01000033.1 GCA_003694975.1 Anaerolineae bacterium
GACGAGGGCGAAATCCAGGCGGTTGTGGTCGAACGCCGCGCCGTAGGTGTCTACGCCATCGTGACAGGCCAGGCAGTCGTTCCCCACCCACAGGACGTGCGCCTGCGTGAAGGCCGCATCCATCTCGCGGTGACAGGTTTCGCAGGTGGCGGGGTCGAAAGTGGTGATATCCTCGCCGTGGCAGTCCTGGCAGAGGAAGGGGTCTCCGCGGGCAGAGCGTTGATGGGCTGCCAGGGAGAACCCCAGGGTCTCATGTGGGAATGCCCCGCCGCTCATCACGGTCAGAGGCGCGTCGGGGCCGCGATGCTCCGGGTGACAGGCGCGACACGACAGATCGGCGCCCGTCTCGTAGATGGCGCCGTGCAGCGAGGTGGTGTCGGTGCGCTGAATGGCGATGTCCGCGTGGCAACGTTGACAGCGGTCGGCCATGGTATCCGCGCTCCACGGCGCGGTGTGACAGGCTTTGCAGTCACCCCCGATCTGCGCGTGGGAGGTGACACCGCCTAACGCCTCCTCACCGGTCTGGGCGTTCAACGCGCCGGCGCTGAAGAGGGTGTTCCCCTGCGCCAGCGCCACGCCCACAATCACCAACGCCGTCACCAGCGCGGCCAGGATGCCGCTGCCGGTCAGACAACCAAGACGATTGTTCTTCTGCATGGTTTCCCTCCCTCATTTCAATAACGTGGCATAGTACAGCGCTGCGCCGATGTGGATGAACGCTGCGGTGAAAAGCGCCATCCCGATGGGGATGTGGATGGTGTGCCAGAGCGCCATCAGGCGGCGCGTGCGTCGCAGGATCTCCTCCGGGACGGCGCCCTCGATCACCGTGCCGTCCAACGTGCGAGGTACACGGGTGTAAATATAGCGCCCGATGAAGCCGCTGATGACGATGATGACCGTGAAGAGCATGGTCACTCCGGCCAGGCCGTTGAACTTCCACGAGGTGTGCAGGAGCACCATATAAGGCCCCACCAGGCCGGTGAAGATATGGAACTGCAACCAGGAGGACATACGCCCCCACCGTGCGCTGCGGGCGCGCTTGCGCAGACTGTAGAGCGTCTCGGTCATCAACATCAGGATAAAGCCGAAAATCCCCAGGCTGTGACCGAACAGGTCGCTCGCCGCAGGGATGCCTCGCGAGAGGAAGACGACAATGCCATAGATGATGGTGATGGCTATCGCGGCCAGGGCGGCCAGCCAGAGTTCACGACCTCGCAGCATATCTCACCTCCGATGAAGAGTTAGTTATGTTTCAAGAATGCCCTGGACTTGCCGGGGCCACCAAGCCTTAAAAAGGTTATAATTGAAGCGCCATGGACAGTCTGCAACTTTCTGTCCCTTACGAGCAACTGGCCGATTTCTGCCGTCGTCACCATATTCGAAAACTGGCGTTCTTCGGTTCTGTTCTCCGGAACGACTTTTCGCCGGAGAGCGATGTTGATGTCCTGGTCGAATTCGAGGAAGGCCATACGCCGGGATTGGCTTTTTTTGCCATGCAAGAGGAACTTTCCCGCATCCTCGGGCGGCAAGTGGACCTGAACACACCTGCTTTCCTGAGCCGCCATTTCCGAGAGCAGGTGATGCGTGAAGCAAGGGTGGCCTATGTCGCGTCATGAGGTGCGTGTGGCGTTGGAGCACCATGCTCGAACACGCCCGGGAAGCGGTGAAGATCGCTCATGGCCGTAGCCGGCAAGACCTGGGCAACGACCGCATGTTCAACCTCGCCGAAACCCGTCTTCTGGAAATCATTGGGGAGGCGGCCCGGCGCGTACCGATTGACTATCAACTCGAGCATCCGGAAATTCCCTGGAGCCAGATCATTGGTCTGCGAAATCGTCTGATCCATGGCTACGATGCGATTGACTTTGACATCTTGTGGGCTATCATTCAAAACGATATGCCACAGTTGATAAAGCAGTTGGAGGACATCCTCTAGCATTGCTTTAGCCTCAGGCAGCGTAGAATTGCCCTCGCACCTGTTCCCAAAAATCGGCGACCACCTCGGCCAGTGAGACGCCTCGCGCCAGCAGTTTGGGGCGTATGGGGGTGATATCCACACCACCGGCGATGATTTTTTGCAGCGGCAGGGAGAGTTTCTGATCGCCCATCACCACCGCGCCCAGTAACCGCTCCTCACCCACCAGAAGGCGTAGCCGGTTGACGTCGAACCCGCTCTGGGCGACGATGGCTTCCGGCAACTCGCGCCACGTTTCGCTATCGCCACGCGCGATGCCTGCTATGTCCTCGTCGCGCCCTCGCCCGACCGTGCCGATGATGGTCGTCGTCAGCCCGGCCAGGCGGGTGACGTTGAACGGCGTGGCCTTGAGATAGGCGGCTCGCTTTCCGGCCATGTTCAACCCGGCAACGTACCCCTGCTCACGCGCCGGCGTCCACAGGCTATCCAGCACGGCATGACCGGTCAGCGGATCGAAGACCTGCGCCACGTCGCCTGCGGCGTAGACCCCCGGCGCGCTGGTTTGCAGGGTTTCGTCAACCAGGATGCCGCGATCCACATTCAAACCGGCTTCCTGCGCCAGTTGGATGCGCGGCCGGATGCCGACCGCGAAGGCGACCATCTGGCATTTCACCACGCGGCCGTCCTTCGTGCGCACGCCGACGACGCGCCCGCGCTTTCCCAGAATCTCGGCGGCCTCGGTGTGAAAATGGAGGGTCACGCCGTCTTCGTGCAGGCGATGGAGCACGATGCGCGATTCCTCTTCGTCCAGGACGTTGCGCCAGTAGCGGTCGCCGCGCAGGAAGTAGTGCACGTGCACTTTCCGCGCCAGGAGACCTTCCACCAGTTCCAGCGCCGTGATCCCTCCGCCGATCACCACCGCCTCGCGGGTTCGACGCGCCAGTTTTACGATGCGGCGCGCGTCTTCCAGATGGTCTAATTTGACCACACCCTCCAGGTCGGTGCCGGGGACGCGCAGAGGGGCTGCCTGTGAGCCGGTGGCGAGTAACAGACGGTCGTAGGAGAGCCTTTGGCCGCTGGCCAGCGTTACATTGCTTTGTTCCGGTGAGATGCTCACCACGCGTTCTCGTACGTAATGCAGATTCAAGTGATGGTAATCGTGCTTTGAATATGGGAATAACTGCTTCTCCGGCACTTCGCCGCTGAGATAATATGCCAGACCCGGACGGGAGTAAAAGGCGTGCGGGTCATCTCCAATCAGGAACACCTCGCCGCTTGTATCCAGGGAGCGGATGGCCTCGACGGCGGCGATCCCTGCCACGCCGGTGCCGATGATCACGTACCTCATTTGGCCCTCCCAACGAACAAATCCGTCCGAGCGAAACGCAATACCCCGCGTGGGCAGCGTGCCACACACTCACCGCACGTCAGGCACTCGCTGTGTTTGATCGCCTCTCCCCGCCAGACGTGACGCCGCACGTCAATGCCGATGGGACAGTTGTACGAGCAAATGCCGCATTGCACGCAGCGCGCCGAATCGGGAACCACATGACCCGCCGAGAGCACCTCGCGCCGGATGGCCTCGGGGCGGAAGAAATCTTTCAATGCCATTCAGACCTACCTTGTCTCAAAAGGATGATTTCAATACCGGTTGTTAAGTCGTTTAAACCGCCCAAAAGTTACGCGGTTTGTAAAAATTATACGCGGCTTTCGATAGCGAGAGCCTTACAATCACCAAACAGAGCCGCCGTTTGGCGGCTCTGCGATTCGCAAATTCCTGCCTTCAGGCCGGATTTTACGAAATCACAACGACATCTGCGGCCTGCAACCCCTTTGGGCCTTCCTCGATGGAGAACTCGACTTTCTGATCGGCCTCCAACTTGCGGTATCCGTCCATACGGATGGCCGAGAAGTGCACGAACACGTCCTCGCCATCCTCACGGCCGATGAAGCCGTAGCCCTTCGTGGCGTTGAACCACTTGACGGTGCCAACATAACGTTCAGACATCTTGCCTTTCTCCTGCTAGGTAAAAAATTTTTCCCGGCCGCCGTACCACCAGTTGATCACAGCCGGCGATCCGGGCCAACGGCGCAAGATTATCACGCCTCCCCTGGCGTGTCAAGGCTTTTGCAGGCGTTTGCGGATGACGGCGTACCGCGAGGTGAGATGCACCCAGAGCGGCGATCGGCGCAGGCGAGGTCTCATCTGACGGACCGCGTCCCGCAGCTCCTCGGCCCCCTCGAAGGGCGGCAGCACCATCGTGGCGTGTCCCACCTCGAAGGGCGCATGCGCATCAGACCCGACCGTGGCCTGGACCCCGTGTTCCCGCGCGAAGGCCTCCGCCCGCGCGTTGGACCCCGGCCACATGCAGCGGGCGTTGAACGTCTCGATGGCATCTACGAGGGGGAGGATTTCCAGCAAATCTTCCATTGCCCAATGCCCGGAACGCAGGCGGTCGAAGGGATGTGAGACGCTGATGAACGCGCCCTGCTCGCGCAGGCGGCGGATGGCCTCCTGCGGAGAAAGGCCGGCCGGGACCTCCTCGGTCACGAAGGCGGCCAGGAGTTCGCCCTTCGTGGTCATAATCTCCTCGCCGACGATAATCAAATCGGGGGCCAGGGCGCGGGCCTCTCGCGCCCCGGCAATCGTATTGTGATCCGTGACCACGACGCGATCCAGTCCCTTACGCCGCGCCGCCGCGATTAACACTTGGGGCGATGTGAGGGAATCTTTGGAGTAAGACGTGTGGCAGTGAAATTCGAGGCGACAAAAATCATCTCTATCCATGAGAGGAATCACAAATCAGACACCTTTCTTGACAAGAGGGTTGTAAAAAGTATATACTGATTTCAGCAGGGAGAATGCCTGATATGACAGTGCTATCGAGGAAAGGGTGGTCCTGTGAACGGAACGTCATTGGGAGAGATTGTTTACCTCATCAACAGCACTCTTGACAAAGTGCTTCCTCCGGTCATGGCTGTTTTGCTTGCCGGGTTCACCATCTCGTCCCTTTGGCGGAAGCAGCCGACGGAGGGGGGCCTGTTCGAGTGGATAAAGTTTCTGACTCTCCTGGAGGCTCTACCTCTTTTCCTCTGGGTGGTGATACCCGTCGCGATACAGGCCGTAGTTTCCTCGTCGCCGCCGTCCACAATGACAACCCTGATCGATTGGGGAGGCGTCTTCATCTCCACAACGCTGATCATCTACTGGTTTTCCCATGAGCACAGCGGCTATCGAGGCGTTATCACCGTCTTGTGGATCGACACAACGCTTCTGGCGGGATGGCTCATTGCCAGATGGCTGGGGCTTTTGTTCATCTCTATCCCCCTGCTGGTATGGTTCTACCGTCTGGCCTCCCATATCGCTCTGATTGTGCTCCCATCCTCTAACCCAGACGATGCGAGAGAGAAGAGAGAACGGGTCCTCGCCTTTCTCTCCTACCTTTTCGGCGTTCAACGCCCTTTCTTCGTCACGATCGATGGCTCGCTCCGAGGGATTGAAAAACGCATCCCGGGCGATCTCGTGCACAGAATCCATTGGGTGAGAGGCCTCATCTGGACAAAGTCACATCAGGTAGTGGGCATCACCATCGGAAAGCAATTCCAGCGTGTGGATGGGCCGGGGGTGATTTTTCTCAAACAATTGGAGCGCCCCCTGGAAGTCGTTGACCTGCGGACTCAGTTGCGTTCCTCAGTCATTGAAGCCGTCACCCAGGACGGAATCCCCATTAAGGCCGTTGTCTTTGCCTCGTTTGCCATCGACCGCCGCCCCTGGACACGGCAACAGCACGAGGCATTGACCTTGCTCAATCCCGCCTTAAAAGACGCCCGCACGCCGGATGTACTTGGGGGGAGATACCCCTTTTCTCGCGCTCGCGTGCGCGCTGCACTAACCAGGACAAGCATCCTGGCCGATTCTCGAAGCGAGGAATGCGAGACTCCTCCCCTGCTCTACTGGGATGATTGGGTTTTGAAACGAGTTGAGGAAGCCGCACGCCATGTGCTTGCCCAACGCACGCTGGATGAACTGTGGAGGCCAAAGAACGATTTCGAAGGCGCTAACGCGTTGAACGAAATCGCCGATGCCATCCGCCAACGTGTGGAAACGTTGCTTCAAGAATACGGTATTCAGTTATTCAGTGCTCGGGTCGCCCGCATCATGTTCTGGGACGAGATGAAAGAAGAAAAGCAAAAGAAAGGCGAGAAACTTTCTCCTCAAGAGGAAGAAGCACTGAGCAAAGAGAAGGCAGATGGGGAGGACATCATTCGAAAGCAAATCGCCGCCTGGCGCAGTGAATGGGAACGACGTTGCAAGGCAACCCTCACACAGGGAAAGGCAGAAGCGGAACGCTTGAAATACGACGCCCAGGCCTATGCCTACCTGGCGCTGCTCACGGCGATTGCCGAAAGCCTGCGCGAGATCGATTTGCAGGATCCAACCATTCCTCACTCCACCATCGCCATACGCTTCGCCGGGGCACTAAAAAATTTATTGCAACAACTATCAGAGGAAACTGCAACAGGCTTCCCAGACCAGTTGGGACTCTTCAACCACTTCACGAGCGAGGGTACCTCTCATGATTAGAGGTGTACCACGTGATCACTCTCCTCCACCGTTGAGAGAACGCTGGCCGGGCATAGCGGGTACAGAAAGAGAAGGGCGATATCAAACGGTGACGAAGCGAGCGGGAAAAACTCTCTTTTCTCTTTTCCCCATTCTCCTTTTCTCGACATCTTGTACCGTGCTTGATTGGGCTTCCAACCCCAACTCGCTCTTACTACAGCAAGTCAAGAGTGCCCAATTACGCTTCGTGATTGTCATGCTCATAGTCCTTGGCCTCGCCTCTGCGGTCTTTCTCTTTGGCTTTGGTGTTCTTTGGAAAAACGCCACGAATCTCCTACGCGACCTTTACAAACTCCCCGATGATCCATCGCCAGCCTGGATTCTCTGGAATCGTTGGCGGGGCAATTCTTTCATAAAAACTCTCTCCCTCGGCCCGCTTCCTTACGTCATGGTTCAAGACGCCAAAAAGGGATTGCCTTCCAACTACGAATGGGCCCGGCAAATAGGAGGGCCTGCCACTCTGGTCGTCTTTGATGGATGCGCTCTCTATCTGGAGCGAGGGAACCGCTTTTCGCGCGTTGTGGGGCCGGGGAGCAAGGAGATGCTGGGCCTTCACGAACGCATCGCCGCTATTGTGGACCTGCGCCCGCAGGTAAAAGTCGGCCAGATCAAAGCATGGACAAAAGATGGCATCCGGGTATCGGTCGAGGCGCGGCTGGAGTGCCGTATTGGCCCGGAGACCCCTCAAAACGAAGCGTCTCAAGACTTGATCTACCCTTTCGACCCAGAATCCGTGCGTCTGGCAGTTGAGCGGACGGCGGTCAAACTTGGCAAAGAAAAGGGGGAAATTATTTCCACAGACTGGCTTGGTGCTGCCTGGGGACAGTTGACGGGCATCATTGCCAACCACATCGCCGGGCATCACGTCGACGCCCTGTTCCTTGCCGAACGCGGTAGCGACTATCTCCTCGCCGAAAAAGTCACCGAGAAATTGCGCACAACCCTGGCGCAGAAAACTCAAAGTTTTGGGGTCCACGTGCTGGACTTGCAAATCACCGTCGTGAAGCCACCCCCTGAGGTCGAAGAACTACGTCGACGGTTTTGGGGCACTACGCGGGATTCTGTTAGTATGCTCGCCGACGCGCGCGCGGAGGCTTTTCGCGTTCATGCTCTGGAGCAGGCTCGCGCAGAAGCCCAACGAGACCTTATCAAAACAATTGCCGAAAAACTAAGCCAGATTGATCGCATCCACTATGATGAAGCCATCTTGTTCTTCCTATCCAATCTGATAGATCAGGGCCTGAAAAACCCCTTTGTGCAGACGTATCTTGCCGGTGAAGCCTTAAAGACCCTTGAAGAACTTCGCAAGCGCATTCAGCAGTAACCCCTCACGCCTTCCAGGTCGGAGAGGAGAGGATATGTTTATCTCCTATGACAACC
>RFJH01000233.1 GCA_003694975.1 Anaerolineae bacterium
CGTCGTCCGCCTGCACGCCGTTCCGGCACGAGGCCGTGTCGAAGAGGCCGTTCGCCCCCGCCTCGACCAGGATGTAGTTGGCGGGGTTGGTGACGTCATCCGGGTCGGTATTTCCGACCGGGTCGTTCACGTTTTCGTTGAAGGTGACGGTGAAGGACGTCGGCCCGGTGGTGTAGGAGGGCAGGAGGCTGGTCGCGACAACGGTGGGGGGGATGAGGTCTTCATATTCGTAGGCCCCGATGTCGCACCCGATGCCCTGCGGGCGTGCCACGCCGCGCTGATCGGTGGCCGGGCAGACGGCGTTGTCGCCGTTGTCGATGGCCGGGGAGCCTGCTCCGAGGGCCATCGTCTGGGTGGGGCCGCCGTTATCTTGCAGGGGGCCGAGGTTGGGGTCGCCGGTCTGGGTAGGGGTGCCGCAGTTGTTGGGTGAGGCGGCGTTGTTCTCGATCAGGTTGTGGGTGTCCTCGACGAGTGTGCCGCCGTCGTTGAAGCAATCCTTCCCTCCCCCCTGACTGTTCGCCAGGATGGTGTTTCTCAAATGAAGCGTGCTGTCCAGGTTATAAATGCCGCCGCCCTCGCCCGCCTGGTTATCGGAAAAGGTGCTGTTCGTCACCGTCAACGAGGAGTTCAGAATGTAGATGCCACCACCCCTTTGCTGAACCTGGTTGTTGGCAAACGTGCTATTCGTCACCGTCAACGGGCCCAGACTGAGAATGGCACCGCCAACGCCGGCAGTGGACGTGGCCTGGTTGTTGGAGAAAAGACTGCCCGTCACGGTCAGCGTGCCTGTGCCTGTGTTAAAAATGCCACCGCCGCCGCCGTCGTTGGCCGTGGCCTGATTGTTGGAGAAGGTGCAATCCGTGATGGTTAGCGTACCCGCGTTGTAGACACCACCACCGATGTCGGCATTCCCATGGGCAATGGTCAGCCCTTTCAGTTCAACGGTTGTGCCGCTAGTGACAGAAAACACCCGCACGCTATTGTTTCCGCTGATGGTGACGGGGATGGCCAGGGACGAGCCGTCAATGGTCAGGTCTTTGGAAATGGTCAGGGTAGAAGAAAGCGTGATGGTCTGACCGGAGAGGCCGGGGGCGAAGACGATCGTATCCCCCGAAGAGGCATCGGCGATGGCCTGCCGCAGCGAGCCGGGGCCGCTGTCGTTCGCGTTCGTGACCGTCCAGGTGGCCGCCCGCGCCGGGGTCACGGGGACGAGGGCGAGGGCAAGTAGCAACGCCAGCACAAGCGCCGCGCGCCAGAGACGATAATGAGAAAATATCATGGCTTCCTCCCAACTACGAAAAGCGATCGAGAACGGCGACTTACAAACGACATAACCCCCCTCCTCTCTGGGGATTCCCCCTTCCATCTCCAGGGAGCGCCCGGAACGCGACGCGAGGGGCGATGACCTGCCCGAAGCGTTATGTAAGTTTGTAAGGATGTTTTCATTATAGTCACAGGAAAAGGTTTGTCAAGTGAGAAAGAATATGGGTTTTCTCGCTTTTTATAACGGTGGATCTTCAAAGCGCAATTGGCCTTTTGAAGGTGCACTTCCAAATTTATGCTTCCTTGATTTGGTTTCCGCTCTATTGGGCGTGGCTGGCGTATTCCCTTGTGCCGGTTATAATCGCCGCATGGATTCCACCCTCACTCCCTTCTTCCACCCGCGCGGCGTGGCCGTGATCGGCGCTTCCACGAACCCGCAAAAACTCGGCTACGGCGTGGCGCGCAACCTGATCTCCAGCGGCTATCGCGGCCGCGTCTACTTCGTCAATCCCAAAGGCGGCGTTCTGTTCACGCGCCGCATCTACCGCACCATCGCCGAGGTCCCCGACCCCCTCGATCTGGCCGTGCTCGTCGTCCCGGCTCCCGTCGCGCCGGAGACCCTGCGCGCCTGCGGCGAACGCGGTGTGCGCGCCGCCATCCTGGTCTCCAGCGGCTTTCGCGAGGTCGGCGCGGAGGGCGCCGCCCTGGAGGAGAAATGCCTGGCCGTCGCCCGCGAGCATGGCATCCGTCTCATCGGCCCAAACTGCATCGGCCTGCTGGATACCCACCTGCCCCTGGATACCACCTTCCTCGCCCCGCCCGCGCCGGAGAAAGGCGACCTGGCCTTCATCTCCCAATCCGGCGCCCTGTGTGCGGCGATCATTGACTGGTCCATCCGCCAGGGATTCGGCTTCTCGCGCCTGATCAGCCTGGGCAACCAGGCCGACGTGAACGAGACCGACGTCCTCCCCCACGTCGCCGCCGATGAGCACACCCGCGTGCTGACCCTCTACCTGGAGAGCGTGAGCGACGGTCGGCGCTTTGTGGAGACGGCGCGCACCATCACCCGCCACAAACCGCTTATCGCCCTCAAAGTGGGGCGTTCCGAGGCCGGGCAGAAAGCCGCCGCCTCCCACACCGGCGCCCTCGCCGGCGCGGAGACCGCCTATCAGGCCGCCTTCGAGAAAGCGGGCGTCCTGCGTGCCGGGACGGTCGAGGAGATGTTCGATTGGGCGCGCGCCCTCGCCTGGTGCCCCCTGCCCAAAGGCCGCCGCATGGCCGTGCTCACCAACGCCGGCGGGCCCGGCGTCATCGCTGCGGACGCCCTCGAAGCGGAAGGGTTGCGCCTGGCCGAACTGAGCACGGCCACCCTCCGCGCCCTATCTGAACTCCTGCCCCCTGCCGCCAGCCTGCGCAACCCGGTGGATATGCTCGCCTCCGCCACCGCCTCCCAATACGCCCACTCCCTGGGCCTCCTCCTCGGCGATCCCGGCGTGGATGGCGTTCTGGTCGTCCTGCCGCCGCCGCCGATGTACCCCGCCGAAAACGCCGTCGAAGCGATGCTCCCCGTCATCCGTAAGAGCGAGAAACCGGTCGTCGTGGCGCTGATGGGCAGCACGCAAATCGAACGCGCCGCCGAGGTGCTCCGCGCGGCGCACGTGCCCGATTACCGCTTCCCCGAACGCGCCGCCTCTGCCCTGGCGCGCCTGGCCGAACGGGCAGAATTTCTGGACAAAGCGCCCGCAGAAGCCGAATCCCCGCCCGAACCGGACCTCCGCGCCGCGCGCGCCCTCCTCGCCGGAGCACCCTCCGGCTCGCTCCTCGACCCGGAGCAATCCGACCGTTTAATGCGCGCCTGCGGCATCCCGACCGCGCCCCTCCGCCTGACGCGCAACCCGGAGGAAGCCGCCCGAGTTGCCGAAGAAATGGGATTTCCCGTGGTGCTGAAGGTCGCCTCGCCGGATATCGCCCACAAATCCGATATCGGCGGCGTCCTGCCGGGCGTAGAGACCCCCGAAGAAGCCCACCGTGGCTACGCCCAACTCCTCGCCCGCGCCCGTGCTGCACGTCCCGAGGCGCGACTGGAGGGCGTCCTCGTCCAGCGCATGATTCCCCAGGGGCAGGAAGTCATCCTCGGCGTGCGGCGCGACCCGCAATTCGGGCCGCTGGTGATGTTCGGCTCCGGCGGCGTGGAGGTCGAGGGTCTGCGCGACGTGGCCTTCGCCCTCGCCCCGCTCACGGCGCGCGAGGCGCAGGAACTCATCGAGCGCACGTGGGCCGGCCGCAAACTGC
>RFJH01000234.1 GCA_003694975.1 Anaerolineae bacterium
TTCAACACCCTGCCGGTGACGCTGGAACTGGTCACCGTAGAGGGGAAGGTGGTCGGGAATCGCGTTTTGACCTTCTCCGGTCTGGAACGACAGGAGTTTTCCACTACGATACCCTACCGCGTCTCCAAGCCGGTGCAAGCGCGCCTGATCCTGCGCCAGGATGATGATCGTTTCCCCGGTCTGGCCTATCTCTATAGTCACGAAGTGATGCTGTATCCGTAGGACAGGGGCTTTGAGCGGCAAGTGCTCTGTTGCAGGAACGTCGCCGGGGGTCATTGTGTTCGGTAAGGATAGAGAGGGGAGAGAGCACAGAGTCCCGTGCAATTCGCCGGAGGCCGCAAGATACAAAATCGTGTAGAATTTAACAAAAATGGGCTTTCTACCTCCACAAACTCTCCTCGGATTGTTCCTGCTCTTGTTGGGGGCGTTCTATGCCTGGATGGGACTGTATGCGTATCGCCGCTACAGGCTGGAAGCGCGCGTGCTCTTTGCCTGGGTGATGGTTAGTGCTGCAGTGTGGAGCACGCTCTATGGGTTGGAAATCGCGGCACAGGCAATTGAGTGGAAAATTCTCTGGGCGAAAGGACAATATTTCGGCATCGTCAGCCTGCCGGTGTTCTGGTTGCTGTTCACGCTGGTATTCACCGGCCAGGAGGGCGCGCTTTCACCCCAAATGCGCCGTGTGCTGTGGATTATGCCTGTTGTGACTCTGGGCATGGTTTGGACGAACGAGAGGCACCACCTGCTGTGGAGCGGTCAGTTTCTCGGCGGACCGCCTCTTTTCCTGCTGACCTCCGAATATGGGGCGTATTTCTGGTTGCACACCGTGTACTCGTATGGCCTGTTGTTGGTGGGAACGGTGGTCCTGGCCGCCTCCGCGATTCAATCGGCGGGGATCTATCGCCTCCGGTCTCTCATCGTGCTGGTAGGGATGATGGCCGCCGTGGCGGCGAACGTCATCTACCTGGGCAGGGCCGCTCCCATTGGCGCTCTGGATATCACACCGCTGGTTTTTCTTTTCGCCGCGCTGGGCATGCTTTGGGCTATGCACCGATACTATCTGCTGGATATCGCCCCGCTGCCCTTTGGGAGCCTGATCGCAGGGTTGAACGATGCGGTGCTCGCCGTGGACGGTCACCGGAGAGTGCTCTATATGAACCCGGCTGCCGAAGCGTTAACCGGCAGGCGACTTGAGGAAAGCATCGGTTGGCCTCTGGAGGAAGTTTGTCGCCTGTCCCGGTCTTTGCAAGATGCGCTGCTTGTGCAAGGGGAGAGCCGATTGGAGGTCGCACTCGAAGAGAGATACGGCGATCGCATTCTGGAAGCCACTCTTCAACCGATTCCCATCGGTGGCCGGGAAACCGGCACGGCGATTTTCCTGCGCGATATCACCGCCGCTTATCAGGCGCGCCTGGAAATCGAGTACCGGGATGCCATCCTGCAGGCGCTCTCGCTCGCGGCTGTGGAACTGATGCGCTCGCCCACCTGGGAGAGCGCCGCGCCCGCTTTGTTGGAGAAACTTGGTCAGGCTGTTGGTGTGTGTCGAGTCTGTCTCTTCCAGAATGAGGTCTCGGAGGATAACCTGCTGATTGCCACACAGCGTTTCGAATGGCTGGCGCCTCACCTCACTGCCGATGGAGGCCGTGCATCTCAGGAGGTGTCTCTGCGTTGGTTTGAACGGTGGATGGAATTGTTCTCCAGGCGGCAACCTGTGGCCGGGCCGGTCCACGAGTTCCCCGAAGATGAGCAGCGGTTTCTTCAAGCACGGAACATCCGTTCCCTGGCCGTGTTCCCCGTTTTTGTGGATGAAGCGTTGTGGGGGGCTATCTGTTTTCTCGAGTGCAGCCGTGAACGTTTGTGGAGCGAGATGGAACTGGATGCCTTGCGCCTGATGGCAGAACTTCTCGGCTCGACCATCCGCCGTGAGGCAATACAGCAAGAAATGACACGTCGCCAGCAGGTTCTGGATACGATGCAGGAAATCATCCTGCGCGCGCTTCAGAGTACCTCGCTGGAGGAGATGGGCCAGACGTTGGTTGACCATATCGGCCTGCTCATCGGCGCCGACCATTGTTTCTTCACTTTGTGGGACGAGCAGGAGCAGCGGGTCATCCCTCTTGCTGCTTTTGGGAAGTATCGCGAGAGTTATCCGAAGATCACGCCTCAGCCGGGCGAGAAGACGTTCACCGCCTCTGTGCTGGAGAAAAGGCAGGCGCTTATCGTGGATAATGTTTTTGAGAGTGAGTATCTCGATCCCCGCATCGCGGCGCAGTTTGAGACGCTCTCTATGCTTGCTTTGCCACTGATCGCGGGAGGGCGTCGCCTGGGCGCCTTACTGCTGGGGTTTTCTTCCCCCCATCGTTTTACACTGCAAGAGATTACCGTTGGAGAGCGCGCGGCTGCTCTGGTCTCGCTGGTGTTGCTCAAATTCCAGGCGGTGGAACAGGCGGAGCGTCGTGCTCGCGAGGCCGAGACGTTGCGTCAGGTCGGCGCGACGGTCGTATCCACCCTGCATTCTCAGGAGGTCATTGAGCGCATTCTGGACGAGTTGCACAGGGTTGTGCCCTATGATAGCGCTTCGGTGCAACTCTTGAGGGATGGTTATCTGGAAATCGTGGGGGGGCGCGGCTGGGAAGACCCGGAGCAAGTGTTGGGGATGCGTTTTGACATCCACGATGCCCAAAACCCGAACTCGCAGGTAATACATACGCTGGAACCGGTCTTGCTCCAGGATGTTTCCGGGTACGCCGAGTTCAAAAAACCGATCCATGCACGCATCCATTCCTGGTTAGGAGTGCCGTTGATTGCTCACGGACGCGTCCTCGGCATGCTGGCAATTGATAGTTACCGGGAGGGTGGGTTCGTCAAGGAGCATGTTGACCTGGTGGTGGCCTTTGCCAACCAGGTCGCCCTTGCCCTGGAGAACGCCCGCCTTTATGAAGAAGCACAGGCCCAGGCGTTGACCGACCCGTTGACCGGCCTTTACAACCGGCGCGGCCTGATGGAACTGGGACGCCTGGAACTGGCACGCGCCCGACGGAGGAACAAGCCGCTTTCGGGCATCATGCTGGATATTGACCACTTCAAGCGTGTGAACGATACCTATGGCCATCTTGTGGGCGACCAGGTGTTGCAGGCGCTGGCGCGACGCTGCGAAAATATCACGCGCGAGTTCGATCTGGTTGGTCGTTACGGTGGTGAGGAGTTCCTGATTTTGTTGCCTGAGGCCGATTGGCGTGCCGGGAAGAACATTGCCGAACGTCTACGCGCCACGGTGGCCAATGTGGCGATTCCCACGCGCGCCGGCCCTTTGCGGGTGACGGTCAGCCTGGGGGTGAGCCAGGTGCGCTCTGGAGAGGAGACGCTGGAAGGGGTGATCGAGCGCGCCGATCAGGCTCTCTACCGGGCGAAGGAAATGGGACGTAATCGCGTGGTCGTTTTCGAGGAAATGGCTTCCCTGGAGGAGGCCGGGGCTGCCGGATAGGTGACGGGATGTGGGTGCCCTCTGTGATCCGGGCGCGGTTTGGGCATTGTAGGGGGATTGAAGGCCGGTGAAGGGACTCGATCGCGCGCAACACGGCAGCAGGATTTCTTAGAAGAACGTTAAAATCCGGCTTGACGTTGTGGAGCGAGTATGTTAAAATATTGCCCGCAAGCACACGTTGCGGGGTAGAGCAGTGGCAGCTCGTCGGGCTCATAACCCGGAGGTCGCAGGTTCGAGTCCTGCCCCCGCTACCTGGTAACCAA
>RFJH01000235.1 GCA_003694975.1 Anaerolineae bacterium
GTCAGCAAGGGCAGGCCGTAATTGCCCGTATTGGCGAACATGGCGGTCAGTGCCAGGGCAGCCAGGGCAGTACGGTCCAGGTTGATACGCCATCCGATTGCCCAGGCGAGGAGGCCAATCATTGCGACGAGCGCTACGGCGAGCACCACAATCCGCGTGACCGCGCTAAAAGGCAGGGTATTCTCGGTCAGCAGGTCGAAGATCAGCGCCGGACCGAGGATGTAAAAGACAATTCGCCCGAAAGAGCGAATGTCTATGGTGGTGTTCCTGCCTAACAGGTATCCTGCGCCGGCGATGAGGAAAATCGGCAGGAGGTTAGCGGCAAAAATGCGCAGCAGGTTGGCCAAGGGGAGCCTCTTTGGAAGCCTTTACAGGGTCTCCTGTTCGTCGTCTCCCTCGTCGGGGATATCAAAGGTGAACATATCGAATGCGTCGATGGATTCGGTAAACGCCAGGTTGTCCAATGCGTCGCTGAGGAAAGCGATCTCCTCCTCGTCTTCGGCCTGATCGTACAACTCTTCCAGCAGTTCCCTCACCCCATCGCCACCGATTTTCGAGAGCGCCCAGATGGTTGCATCACGGACATTGGAATCGTTTTCCTCGCTCAGGGAGTTCAAGAGGAGAGGGCTGGCGTCACTCAGAGCCAGTTCCCCCGCCGCCCAGATGGCCTCGGCGCGCACGGCAGGATGCTCATGGTCGAACATTCGTATCACGTCCTCTTGCCAGCGCATGTTATAGGAACGTCCCATGGCGAAGAGGGCGCTGACCAGCCAGTCCGGTTCTTCCTGGCGGGCATATGCTGCTTCGATCAGCGGGATGACCTCAGGCCGGGAAGAGAAACCCAGGGACTCAACCGCCCGTCTCTGCACCAGGGGATGGGCAGAGTGATGAGCAGCAGCCAGGAGAGCATCTTCCACCTCACGCAGCAAGGGAGAGGGAATCTCCTCCAGTTCGCCGAGATAGACGAAAAGTCCCAGGGCGGTCGCTGCAGCGGGGCTGAAGGTAGGGTCATCTTGCTGTAACAAGCGGATGAACGTTGGAACCAGTTTGGGGTCGTCACAGGTCCAGAGAAGACGGATTGCCTGAGCGCGCACCTGGGGATCGTCATCGTCCAGCAACGCGCGCGCCAGGTCGTCAAAAGAGAGGAGGGTATCGGCCTCGGCCAGATCTTGCAAGTCCTCAAGGAGGCCACGTTTGCGGGTCTCGGAAAGACGCGGCCAGATATCAAGAAACGCCTTCAAGTGTTCTGGCTGGATATCCGAGAAGTAGTGCAGGTAATGCTCTGGAAAGACTTCACTCTCATCCAGCAAAGCGTCCAGTATGGTTTCAAAAGGGATCTTTCTTAAGGCCATTGTTTCTTTATTCTTCCACTAAGGTAGCGTAATTTGCGCCGGATTGATGAAGTCCATGACGTTGATGTAGAGCATGAGAGCGAGCAACAGGGCCAGGCCAATGGCATGGACCACGTTTTCAAAGCGAGGGGGTACACGCTTACGAAACACAATCTCCGGCAAGACGAAAAGAATGCGCCCCCCATCCAGGGCAGGCAGGGGGACAAGGTTAAAGACTCCCAGGGTGATGGTCAACATGGCGATCAGGTTGAGGGTGAAGTGCGTCGGTTCCTCACCGGTGGCCGCAGCAGAGACGGCGCGACTTTCCACGTCTCTGCCCACGGCCTGTCGAAAGATATCCCAGATGCCTTTCAACCCAATGAGACGCCCTTCCTCCGGCGAAGCCGTGCCGCGCAGAATACGCGCCGGGAGAGCAACCAGAGTATAAGCCTGCTGAATGGTAGCATCAACGCTGATAGGAAGCGTAGAGAGCCAGGATGGCGGAGGAACCAGAGGGTACCCCATGACAATACCCAGCGCGCCGATTTCCTCCGGGCGTTTGCTGGACGGTGTAGCGGTCAATTCGATGATTTCCCCTTCCCGCTCAACGGTTAGAGGCAAGGGCTGATCGAGGTGCGCCAAGATAATCTCGCGCAGTTCGTCGGGGGTATGCACCATCTGCCCCGCCGCCTTCAGGACGATATCTCCCTCTCGAATGCCGGCACTCGCGGCCGGCGAATTGGGATCCACCTCACTGATCACCAGGTGGTCAAAATCCGGGATGCCAATCTGGGAAAACAGAATGCTATAAACCAGGACGCCGAGAAGGAGGTTCATCACCGGGCCGGCCAGAAGGACGGCTAACCGAACACCGGCGGGGGAGGCAGCCAGGCCACCGGGAACGCTGGGGTCGTTTTCGCCTTTCGGGCGTACGAAACCGCCAAACGGCAGCCAGTTCAACGTAAACGCCGTGCCTTTCCAGTGGAACAAGGTCAGAATACGCGGCGGGATACCGATTCCAAATTCTTCAACCTCGACACCGAACAGACGCGCGACGAGAAAGTGACCGAACTCATGGATCAGCACCACGACCGCGAACACAAGAACGAACAGGATACCGCTCAAGAAAGAGATCGTCATGGTAGAGTGCCTTTGCATGCCCTGCCCTCCTCCGGGCAGGCACATAGGTGCTTCGCTCTCAAGCCGGCCGGAGGATTGCTTTGCCGACCGGGGAACTGTATTTTCATTATATCTCGTTTTGGCCAGGGGAATTAAACGCTCAATTGCTCCTCGGCGACCAGGCGCGCCGGGCCGCCCACCGTTGCAGTCAGCACGGTTTTTACTCCCGGAATATCTCGCAGGCGCTCCGCTATCCGCTCTTGTGCCCCCAGAGGGCAGATAACGTGCACGTTGGGCCCGGCATCCACGCTATAGAACACCGCTTCGCCCTGATGTCGCCAGTCACGCACCGTTCGCATCAGGGTCAACGTGGTGGGCGCCCAGTAAAACAACGGTGGCGTGGAGGTCATCATCACGGCATGCATCAAATTGGAGTCCATCTCCGCAATTTCTGCCAGGGCGTCGAAATCGCGCTGCAGGATGGCCTGACGGCAAAGCGCCAGCCTTCGCGGAGCATCCTCCACGCGGGCCGCCTGGAGGGGGCTGGTGGTGGCCAGTTCATGACCGCGCGTGGAACCGACTTCCTTGTGGGCATCGTCCACCACGGCAATGCAATCGGCGAGCGCCCAATGTTCGGGCGGGGCGATAGA
>RFJH01000236.1 GCA_003694975.1 Anaerolineae bacterium
CTGGCTGACGATGGGCCGGCCTTCAAGGAAGATGATGCGTGCGATGAGGGCCTCGGCGTGTTTCATCTCCTGGATGGCGCGTTTCTCGATGGCCTCGTGGAGTTTCTCATAGCCCCAATCGGCGCACATCTCGGAGTGCACCATATACTGATTGATGGCCGTCAACTCGTCGGCCAGAAGGTCGTTCAGGCGCTCGATGATTTTGGAATTGCCTTTCATGGGATTCTCTCCTGTTGTCTAATTTGCTATTCGTTGAACATTTCACCCACGCTGCGACCCTCGTGGGCGCGGCGGATGACCTCGCCCAGCAGGGGAGCCACGGTGAGTATCGTGATGCGTCCCTCCAGGAACTTCATCTTGTGTGGTGGGATGGGAACTGTATCCGTGGTGACAAACTGTCGCACCGGCAGGGCGGAAAGGCGCTCCGCTGCGTTCGCGGAGAGCACAGGGTGGACGAAGACGACGTACACGTCTCGCGCCCCCTTCGCCTTGACCAGGTTGACGGCCTCACAAATCGAGCCGCCGGTATCCACCTCGTCGTCAATGACCAGGACATCACGCCGATTCACGTCCCCGATCAGGGTCAGTGCCTGAGCCTTTGCGTCGTTCGCAAGGCGGCGTTTCTCGATGAACGCAATGGGCATGTCCACGGCGGCGGCGAAGTTGCGCCCTTTCTTGGCGAAGCCCAGGTCGGCGGCGACGACGACCGGGTCGTGCAAATGAGGGCGTAAGCGGTTGTTGACGTGCTCGATGAGCATGTGCATCGTGGTCAGCACATCGCCCGGAATGGAGAAAAAACCCTGGATTTGCCCGGCGTGGGGATCCAGGGTCATATAGCGATCCGCTCCGGCGACCTCGATCATATCCGCTACGAGACGAGCGGTGATCGGGACGCGTGGCTGGTCTTTCTTATCCGAGCGCCCGTAGCACAGGTACGGGATGACGGCGGTGATGCGCGCCGCGGAGTCCAGGCGCAAGGTCTGGATCATGATCAGGAGTTCCATCAGGTTACGGTGTACCGGTGAGGCAGTGGTCTGAATGACGTAGACATCCTGGCCGCGCACGCTGGTATGCAGTTTGACGAACAGGTTCTCGTTCGGGAATTCGATGATGTCGCGTCCGCAGAGGGGTTCACCGAGGTAATCGGCGATCTTCTGCGCCAGTTCCGGCGTGCTCGTCCCCGTGTAAAGTTTGATGCCTCCGTAAATCCTCATTTCATGGTCATGGTAGCGCATGGCGTTACCCTCCCTCACTCTTCCACTCAGAACGTAGAACACTCATCACCAGCACATCGTGGTACTCCCCATCCTGATACACTGCCTGGCGCAGACGACCCTCCAGCACGAAACCGACCTTTTCGTAGACGTGGACGGCACGCCGGTTGTTCGCGTGGACGTGCAGGTACACGCGGTTCAGGTTGAGGGTCTCGAAGGCGTAACGCAGCCACAGGCGCAATACCTCGCTGCCGTACCCGCGATCCCAGTACCTTTTCTCGCCAATGAACAGGCCGACCTCTGCGGAGCGGTTGCGCCAGTCGATGTGCATCAGGCTGCTATTGCCGACCAGACGCCATTCCTCTCCCTCCCGTATCTCAATCGCCAGGGGCCGCTCATCTCGTGGTTGCTGTGCCAGGTTCTCAAACCACTGTTCCTCTTCCGCCAGCGAGAGAGGACGATAGAGCGTCAATCCCCGCTGCACTTCGGGGTCGTTCAACCAGCGCACGAAGTGAGGCAGGTCTTCGCGCTCCACGGCGCGCAAGCGGACACGTTCACCGTAAATCATGAGGCCCTCCCATCCAGCAAAAGACGAACCGCCTCCCAGGGGGACAGGGCGCGTTGAAAGACGCGACTCAGCACTTCCTCATAACGCGCCTGAGGGACGTCTTCTCGGAAGCGGGCGATCAACATCTCCTGCAGGAGCGCATCCAATTCGGACTGCAGGCGGGCGCGTTCGCGAGTAGCCCAATCCCCGCTCGCGCGCAGATGCTCCGCATGATGAAGGATGGCCTCTGCCAGTTCGGTGATCCCCTCGCCTTGTGTGGCAATAGTCCGCAGCACGGGCGGGACCCACAGCGGCGCATCACGCGGCTCTTCCTCCTGACCGGAGGTGCCCATGGGTCGGCCATGGTGCAGGAAGGCGCGCCGTGTGGGATGCGCCAGTTCGAGCATCCCTTTCAGCGCCCGTTCGGTGTATTCCGCGCCGGGGCGGTCGGCCTTGTTGACCACCAGGATATCGGCGATCTCCAGGATGCCTGCTTTGATGGCCTGGATGTCGTCGCCCAGGCCGGGGGCATCCACGACCAGTGTGGTGTGCGCCAGGCGGGCAACATCCACCTCGGCCTGCCCGGCGCCGACCGTCTCGATGAAAATCATCTCGTAGCCTGCCGCGTCGAAGACCTGGGTCACGGCGGCGGTGGCGGTGGCGAGGCCGCCCAGGGAGCCGCGCGAGGCCATAGAGCGGATGAAGACGCCCGGGTCCCCGGCCAGATCGCGCATGCGCACGCGGTCCCCCAGAATCGCCCCGCCGGTGAAGGGGCTGGAGGGGTCCACGGCTACCACTGCAACGCGGCAACCTTTCTCCTTCCGAAAGTGCCGCGCCAGTTGATTGACGAGGGAGGATTTCCCCGTCCCGGGCGCGCCGGTCACGCCGATCAGGTGGGCGTTGCCAGTGTAGGGGAAGAGGGCTTCGAGCGCCGCGCGTCCCTCCTCGGTGTCGTTCTCCACCTGGCTGAGCAACCGCGCTAACGCAAGGCGGTCACCTTCCAAGACGTTCTCAACCAGGTTCATCGCGGCCTCCACGTTTGCGGGGAGGAAGGGGTAATGGTCATGAGGAGGCCACTCCCTGTACGGCTGCCCGCACGTCGCGCACGATGTCCTCCGTGGAGGTGCCGGGACCGTAGATGCCTGCCACGCCGAGTTCTTTCAACCGTGGCACGTCCTCATCAGGGATAATGCCGCCAACGAACACTTTGACGTGCTCCATGCCGTTGGCTTTGAGAAGTTCGATGACGCGTGGCACGAGGGCCATGTGCGCCCCGGAGAGGATGGACAGCCCAACCACATCCACGTCCTCTTGCAGGGCGGCCTCGGCAATCATCTCCGGGGTCTGACGCAGGCCGGTGTAGATGACCTCCATCCCGGCATCGCGCAGCGCTCTCGCAACTACTTTCGCGCCGCGATCATGCCCGTCCAGGCCGGGTTTGGCTACCAGCACGCGAATCTTTCGCTCGGTCATTGTTTCGCTCCGGTGTCGGTGGGATACTGTTCGCTCAAGGTGATTATACTAGAATTCACATTTGCCAAAAGGGAAACCCGCCGTCTGCCCATCCGGACGGCGGGCTTTTGGTGCCGGGACGCAGGTTGTTATGCTTGTGCCAGCGTCCGACGCATGCGCACGGTGAGCACGAACGTCGCAGTGAGTGCCAGGAGGTAGAATGCGCCAAAGATGGTCAGAAAGCCTTTGCTCATCACGAAGGCCAGTGGGGTGAAGATGAGGAAGAAAATCCACATCGCGATGGTCCAGCGGCGTAGCGTGGGGAGGGCCTCTGAATCGGTCTGTTGACTCCGCGCCGTCTTTCCCAGCCAGCCGAGGAAGAGGGCGAAGAAGAGGAACTCCGCCGGATTCAGCAGTTTTCCAAACCACACTGGCGGGCTAATCCCTTCCCAGAAGTTGACCCACCCTCCGAACGGCCAGAGCAGTTCCACGCCGTTGAACCAGATGACCAGGTCCAGCACGATGTGCATGGCAATTCCCAGGCCCAGGCCGATACCCAGGTTGAACCATTTCGACTGTCCTTGAAGCCGGGCTACGATGAAGAAAAGGATGCCCACCAGAAGGACGGTGAACACACTGTGCGTAAACGTCCGGTGCAGACCATGTGGATCGCTTCCGGTGAGCGTAGCGATGGCAACCGCGTAATTATCAAGGTCTGGGAACAGATTGCCTAACACGATGCCCAGCATGAACCACTCTTTCCGTGGGGCGATCTTGCGGGTGGCGGCCCCGACGAACGCATGGATACCGGCTTGAGCCATTTCGTTCCTCCTTTGGTGTAATTCGGATACATAGGGGATGCCTTCTCTGCTTTCCCCACTACGTGAATTTGCAGAGATCGGTTGTCCCGTGTGCTAATACCGACCACTATACAGGCGTTTGGTCAAGCCGTCAACAGGGAAATCCAATCCATTTTCTCCTGGAGAGAGTGATTTTTGCCACGGATTGCACGGATTGAGCGGATGTCACGAAGATGGTTTTGCCACGGATTGCACGGATTACGCGAATTTCATGAAGATGGTTTTGCCACGGATTGCACGGATTGCGCGGATTTCACGAAGAGGGTTTGGCCACGGATTGCACGGATTGCGCGGATTTCATGAATGATGGTTTTGCCACAGATTGCACGAATTGCACGGATTTCACGAAGTGGTTTTTTGCTACAGATTGCATGGATGACAGGAATTTCATGGAGGAGGTTTTTTGCCCTGGGTAGGTTTTCAGGGAGGGGGAGA
>RFJH01000237.1 GCA_003694975.1 Anaerolineae bacterium
TAGAATACAACCAGTTCCAAGCCGAGTTTTTTGTGGTTGATAATCCAATGGTCTGTCCGGCCACTCTTTTGTCCATCCCAGTAGAGAACATCACCATCAAGATAATCTTGATACTGAGGTCTATCTGGGGTTTTGTGTTCGGTTACGAAAAGCCAAATGGAATCATGGTTCTTAGGTCTGAAAACACCTGTGAAGATTGTAGTATCTATAATCCCAAATTGAGTTTTCAGGGCTTCTCTAGTGTAAAGTTGTCCAGGTGTAAGAAAATCTGAGGTTTTCACGATCTTACTCTACGGAGTAAATTCTCAAACGGCCTAACATGTGGCTCATCTGCCTGCCGCCTTAGCAATCCAAGCCAATTTGATTGTAACCCAACTTTGCTCAAATAGCGCCGCTACTTACCAGCCGCCGAAGGCAGAGCAGGTGCGGTCGCGGTTAGCCACCGTTTGACACACTTCTTTCAATCATCCCTCTGTATCTGAAATCTACAGAAACTCCTTCCGAGCAATAAGCACAACAACAACATAATAGATACTATACGATAACCAGAGATTGGTGACTACCAGACAATCCTCATCAATCATAGCGAACACGTAAGTCCATCCTACCAACCACCCCCAAAATAATAAATCCACGACCATCACTCCCCACCCTACTAACCCTTGCGCAAGTAAATCCCTAAAGTGAACAACAATAGGCAGTGTTGCCATCGTCCACAACACTCCAGAGAAAATCCAAAAATTTACCCTACCTATGTCTCCTAACAACCTGTGCACCACTTCCCAAAACGGCACAAAGACAGCAATCAACAGCGCTGAACGAAGCAGTAAAGATCCCGCCCACTTGCTTACCATATCAGATTTGGCTCTCCACCAAATCCAAATGTTAATCGCTAACGCGGCAATTAGCGGTGTCCCGCAAATCGTTACAAAAGATCCCCATTCCATTGAGATTACCTAACGTTGAATTCTCCCTTTCCCCATAAGACTAAACTGCCAAACATTTGCGCCTTGCTGTTCAACTTTTTTCTATTTCAGTCGCACCATGCATTCTCTAACCCACAAAATCGCACAAAACTTTCTCCTAAAGAGCGCGAGTCTCAGCGTATTGCTATTTAGGTGGCTAACTCCTCTCCGAACGCTATTATACCGAAAAGACCCTGTATGTTCACCCGATATAGGCGACAAACATTTTCCTCACTTCCACCCGCCCTTGAGGGAACTCGGAAGTAAAATGCGACTACAACTGCTGTGGCTTCCCCCAAAAGAAAAGACGGCGGCACGTGACGCACCACCGTCTTCCTGCCTTCAAAGCGGACAGAAAGCGCGGGGGAGTTTCCTCTTCTATCTTCCAGAGAACCTACAACACCCCTGCTTCCTGAAGCGCGGCTTCAATACTGTCCAGCGTAGCGGGTTTGATGATAAACGCCTGGGCGCCGGCTTTCAGGGCGCGTTCTTTGGTCTCTGGCTGATCGTCGGAAGTAATCACCACAACCGGCACCGGGATCAGGCGCGGTTCACGGCGCAGATACGCCAGAATCTCAAACCCGTCCACTCCCGGCATATTGATATCCAGCAAAACCACACGCGGCGTATGATTCCCCAACAACGTCATCGCCGGACTCGCTCCATAGGCCACACGGACGGGCACATCGAGCATCTTAAGCATCTCCGCCAGCGTATCTGCCGTCTTTCGATTATCATCAATGACCAGCGCAAAACTCATCTTTCAAACCTCCGCGATCGGCGTTCCCATAACGTCCACATTATAACCGGGGAGAGCGAGCACCGCATCTCGAAACGTTTTATCGGATAGCAGGTCAAACAGTGGAGCAAGCAACTCACTCGCGGCATAGACCTGAGGAATAACCAGATCATAGCGCTCCTCAAAGAGAGGGATGAAATCCAGGTCTAGAGCATGGGCTGCGGCCGCGATACCCAGGCCGCAATCAGCCCTCCCTGAGGCCACCGCTGCCGCGACGGCGAGATGCGTGTACTCTTCCTCATCATAGCCCAAAATCTCCTCCCTGGCTATCCCTCTTAAGGCTAGGTGGTAATCCAGCAGGACGCGCGTCCCCGCGCCGCGTTGCCGGTTTACAAAGCGGACATCCGGCCGGATGAGGTCCTCCAGATCCCTGATTTTCTTCGGATTCCCTTTTCGGACGATCAACCCCTGCTGCCGCCCAACCAGTGCCACCACCCGGACGGGGATTCCGGGCAGGTACCTGCGGATGTACGAAAGGTTATACTCCCCCGTCTCCGGGTCGAGCAGGTGCGAACCGGCCAGATGGGCTTCACCGCGGCGCAACGCCACCAGGCCGCCCAGCGATCCGACGTTCGCCGAGGCCAGCCTGCGCCCGCGCCCGGCCAAAAACTGCGCCATCAGGTCGAGAGTCATATCATGCGAGCCAATGCAGAAGATGGTGCGCTCCAACTCCGCCCGTGAGCGGTAGAGAAGCACGTCCACCCTATCTCCGGCCTCCGCGCCCTGGATGCCGCGCGGCAGAATCATGATGCCATCGGCGCGCACCAGCGAAGTGATGACCCCCGCCCCACGCGAGAGCGGCGCGGCGAGCATCTCTTCTCCCACACGCCCCACGGCGACGCGCACGTAGTCGTCATCCCCGCCCGGCGAGACAATTTTACGCGTCAGGCGCGCCGTGATCCGCTCCGGTTCCGCAGGTCTGCGCCCCAACCACTTTGCCAGGAGCGGCTCGACGAAAATCTCCCCCGTCAGCGCCGCGGAGACCGGGTAGCCAGGGACACCGATGATGGGCACCTGAGAGCCGTCTTCGCGATGGATCATCCCCAAAATGACCGGATGTCCCGGGCGGACGGCTACACCATGCACAAGCAATTTGCCCAGTTTCTCCACCACACGCGCCGAGAAATCCTCCGAGCCGGCGGACGAACCGGCGTTCAGCAGGATGAGATCGTGTTCACGAGCGGCCTCTCTCACGCGAGCACAGAGAGCATCGAAATCATCCGGCGTGATGGGGAAGCGTGTCGCCTCGCCGCCCCAGGAGCGCACCTGCGCCGCCAGGACGAGGGAGTTGTATTCCAGGATATCTCCTGGCTTCACCTCGCTGCCGATGGGCACGAGTTCCGTGCCGGTAGGGAGGATCGCCACACGCGGCCGTCGCGCCACGTTCACCACACTATGCCCGGCCGCGGCGATGGCGCCCAGGTCTACCGGACGAAGCACCTGACCGGCAGGCAAGACGAGTTGCGTGGCAACGATGTCCTCTCCCAACGGGCGGACATGCTGCCAGGGCGTCACTGCCTGACGAATGCGAATGGCGGCAGGATGGCGCGGGTCGGGGGCGATGCCGCCCTCCGCGTCCAGCGGCTCGACCTGCTCAATCATAATCACAGCGTTAAAGCCTTCGGGGAGGGGATCGCCGGTGTCCACGTAGCGCGCCTGGGGGCCGACGGTCAGGGTGACCGGCGCGGTAGGCATCGCGCCGCGCGTCTCTTCGGCACGCACGGCGAAGCCGTCCATGGCCGCGGCGTGATAATGCGGCGAGGAGAGGCGCGCCCATACCGGCTCGGCCAGGACACGCCCCAGGGCGTCCTCATCAAGAGGAATGGTCTCTGTTCCCAGGACGCGCCACAAACCGGCCTCTTGCAACGCCTCTTCGAGGCGGGATTTCGCTTCAGGAAGGGGGATATCGTGGAGATAGACGGACATGGTGAGTAGTATTCAGTGAGCAGTGAGCAGTAAGCAGTGAGCGGTGAACAGTGAGCAGTGGTCAGGGAGAAAAGTATTCGACCAGGGTCAGGTCTACCGTACACGGGGAGCCGTGATGCTGATAGTGCAGAGCGGTGTACCCCATGCCCGGGGTGAAGGTAAGCACGGTGCTATCCGCGTTCGTCTGGTAACAGAGTTGGTATGAAGGGACCGCCTGCTGCATCGAGCCGCCGGGTGGCCAGGGGAAAGTCGTCTCGCCACAGACATACCAGCAATAGAGGGCATCTTCTCGCGCCATGGCCGGGTCGCAGAAACGTTTCTCCGGCACAAGGGGGAAATCCAGAACAGCCTGCGCGTCCACCAGCAACCCTTCCAGGGAGGCAGCCGGGTTCTTGAGAGCGGGGAGCACGGCGATGCCGGCGCGATAGAAGCGGTTCTCGTTCACCTGGAGAAAAACGTACTCCTGCGGCGTCGCCAGGGGCGAACAGGCGGCCACGTCCAACGGGTGGCCACGCATGGCATAGCCCACCACACCGGCATCCGGACGCGGCACGACTTCCAACACCTCCATTTGCCAGCGCACCGGCTCGGTGACCATTTCATGCCCCGGCGCGTAGGTCATCGTCCCATCGTAAATCCAGAATGCTCCGGGCGCAAGAGGAAAAGGCTCTGACGACAGAGGAGGCACAGCCGTTAGCACAGGCGAGGGGACAGGCGATGCCGTCGGCGAAGGGAGAGGCAACGGCGCAACCGTCGGCGTGGGGGACGGGGACGTCGCCGGAGTGACAGGGAACACCGGGTTGCAAGCCACAAGAAAGGGAATAGAAAGCATCACTCCCCAAGCGGTTAGCGAATTTCCCATTGGCAAAACATGGCAACGGCTCATTGCCTCCTCCTTGGGCAGAGCGTGATGAAAGGCGGAACAAGATGATAGTATCCGGCCACGAAGCACATCCAGCATCATATCAGCATCACCTCCACCACCTCCCCGGCGCTCAAGCCGGTGGCATCCGGTGGAATGCGCAGTAAACCATTTGCGGCGACGAGGGTGAAAATGAGATTGGATTTGCCAAAAATGGGGTCGGCACGGTACTCGCCGTCTTCGCCGTCCAGCAGTCGCACCGGCCACCAGTCCTCGCGGCCCGCCTGGGAGGGCAGGTTGACCGTCAGGCGCGCCCGAACGGTGGGGCGCGGGCGAGGTCGCTTCCCCAGCAAACGCTCGATCAGCGGCGCGACGAGCATATAACCGTTCACCAGCGCGCTGACCGGATTGCCCGGCAACCCGATCACCGCCTTCCCATCGCACACGCCCAAAATGGTCGGCTTGCCGGGGCGCGTGTTAATGCCGTGCACCACCACCCCCGGTTTTCCCAATGAATTGATCACCTCGGCGGTCATATCACGCGTGCTGGCCGAAGACCCCGCTGTGATGAGCACCATATCACACTCAGAGAGCGCGCGCTCCGCCACCTCGCGCAACGCCTCGAACCGGTCTGGCACAATGCCATAGCGTCGCGCCTCCCCGCCGTAGTGCTCGACCAGCGCGGAGAGGGTATATGAATTGATATCGCGCACCTGCCCGGGCGCGGGACGCTGCGAAGGCGGCACGACCTCATCGCCTGTGGAAATGACCCCGACGCGCACCTTCCTGGCTACACGCACGCTCTCGACCCCCAACGCCATCAGCCCCCCCACCTCCGCCTCTCGGATCGGACTCCCTTTGCGCATGACCACCTGACCCTCGGCCACATCCTCCCCGACGCGAATCACATTCTCGCCATCCGCCACGGCGCGCAGAATCTCCACCTCGC
Source organism: Anaerolineae bacterium (assembly GCA_003694975.1). Taxonomy (GTDB): domain Bacteria; phylum Chloroflexota; class Anaerolineae; order Anaerolineales; family Villigracilaceae; genus J097. Next base: position 5,502 of record RFJH01000237.1, read on the forward strand.
CCTCGCGGGCCGTTTGTGTGTATTCCAACATCACGACCGCATCCGCGCCTTCCGGCAACATCCCGCCGGTGTGAATCAGGGCCGCCTGTCCCGCCGCCAGGGCAAACTCCGGCGCGGCGCCCATCGGCACCTCGCCGACCAGCGTGAGATAAGCAGGCAGCGATTCGCTTGCGCCGTAGGTATCCGCCGCGCGGACCGCGTACCCGTCCACGCTGGAACGGGGGAACTCCGGCAGCGGATGCGGCGCGCGCACGTCCTCGGCGAGGACGCGCCCCAGGGCGTGGACCACGTCCAGGGTCTCGGCAACCGGCTCCGCGTCCGGCAGGTGACGCAGGAGACGGGCATAGGCTTCACGTGGGGGGAGGAGATGGAGGAATTCGGGCATGGGAAGTGTCGGGTGGTCTGATGGTCGGGTGGTCGGGTAGTCAGATGGTCGGATGGTCGGGTAGTCGGATGGTCGGGTGGTCGGGTGGTCAGCGGAGCCAGAGGGTGAGGGTGAGGGAGTAGGCGGTCAGGCCGAAGATGGCCGCGCCGTTGAGGAGCAAAAGTCGCCAGACGGGTTTCGCTCCGAGGGCGATGTTGCGCAGCATGAAAACCTGGTAGGCAGCCAGCGGCACGGTGAGAAAGGCCGGCCAGAGAAGCGACCAGGGGAAGGCCAGCAACGGCGCAAGTGCGAAAAGCAGGTAGGCGACCACCAGGAGAAGGTGATGCAAAGGGATCGCCCGTTGCCAACCCAGACGGGTAAGCATGGTGTGTCGTTCGTATTTCAGGTCGGTGGCGAACGAGGGAAAGTCAGTAGCCAGGAAGAAAGCCAGCGCCAGAGCCGTCAGCGGTGTGGTGACCATTGCCAGAAGGCGATGGAATTCCTCTGCTTGGAGGAAAAAGGCAATGGCCGGGAAGAAATCGGCCAAAAGGATGGCAAGAGCCAGTTCGCCGAAGCCGCGGTCCTTCATCCGTAGCGGTGGAATGGCGTAGGCCAGGCCCAGGATGAGAGCCAGCGCCTGGAAAAACAATACGGGCGGAGTGAGTCTCCCATCACGCAGCATCAGGACGGTCAGCGCGGCGGAGACGGAGAGAGCAGCGACGGCAAGTTGCAGCATCATCAGACGTAGGCGGGCGCGCTCGCGACGGCTCTCACTCTCCAGGAACGGCTCATCGGCAGGCTGGAAACAGGCCGCAAGAAGATGGGTCGCAAAGAGAAGCAGGAGCACCCACACCAGCCCGACCCACAGTGACAGGGGGCGCAGGTCATTGCCCAGATAACGCGCCGCTCCCGCGCCGAGAGCATAAGTCAGCGCGGCGAGGACGAGATCGGACGGACGTGCCAGACGGACAATGAGACGCAAGCGAGCAGAAGTGGACATGGTTTCAGTTACTATCACCCTGCCAGGGGAAACTCACTGGGTCGAACCCATATTTACTCCTCCTCAAGGGCACGGCGCAGGTCGCGATAGTGAATCTGATTATGCCGATAGACCATCTTGACCATCTCCGCCAGCGTGGTCTCACCCAGAAAGGGGTGACGCCCACGGCGTTCCAGGTCACCGCCTTTAAGATTGGACACCCAGGCAACCATCCGCTCTCGGATGGCGCGATACTGAGCGAGCAATTCTCGCGGTGTCAGGTCTTTCGTTTTTTCCAACTGGCGGGCATTGTAGCGGTCAATGGAGAAATCCTCCGTCGCGCCCGGTCCACCCGCCAGGATGCTCGCGAAAAGCCGGAGGAACCCCTGTTCGGCAGTGACGAAATGCGCCAGAACGTCGCGCACCGTCCAGGTCGCGCCCTCGGTGTAGACGGTCTTTTGCCAATGCTCATCGCGCAAGGAACGAAAGAACTTGACCATCTTCTCGCCCTCCTCGCGCAGGCGTTTGGCGAGGAATTCAGGGGTATCCGACATACGTCCTCCTTACCGGTAGATCTCGATTCATAGCAGAGAATAGCCGCCGTCTATGACCAGTGTCTGCCCGGTGATGTATTCGTTATCAAGCAGGAAATCGAGGGCCGAGGCGATCTCATCCACAGAGGCAGGGCGTTTCAACGGCAGGCGTGCGACCAGGCGGTCCCACTCCTCGGCAGCGACGTGTTCCGAAGGCAGCACGAGGCCGGGCGCGATAGCGTTGACGCGCACCTTTGGCGCCAGGGCACGCGCCAGAACGCGCGTCAGCGATTCGAGCGCCGCCTTGCTGACCGTATACGCCGGGAACGCGCTCCAGACCTTCCGCGCGCCGACGTCGGTCACGTTGACGATCAAGCCACCCCCGGCAGTCTCCATACGACGGGCGGCCTGCTGCGCCAGCAGGAACGGAGCGCGCAGGTTGACGGCGAAGGTCGCATCCCACTCCCCGGCGGGAAGGGTGCGCACGTCATGGCGCGTCATCACGGCGGCGGAGTTGACGAGGACGTGCAGGGGGTGAGGGGTCGCGTCCACCGCGGCGAACAGGTCA
>RFJH01000238.1 GCA_003694975.1 Anaerolineae bacterium
CCACCGATCCGGCGCGCAGGCCGGAGGAGATCGCCGATGCGGAGGGGCGCGCCCTGTATCGCCTGATCCGCCAACGCACCCTGGCGGCCTTCATGCGCCCGGCCCGGCTGCGCGTGACGACCCTGGTCCTGGAGAAAGAATGAGCGACCTCTACTTCGCCCCTGTGGTCACGGTGCGCACGACATCCAGGACGACCTCCGGATGGCGTGCGGCGATCTGCAACAGGACGCGGGCGGCGCCGCGCGGCTGGCGGCGCCCCTGCTCCCAGTTCTGCAACGTGCGGACGCTGATGCCCAGGAGCAAGGCGAAACGGCTCTGCGAGAGTCCCAGGCGTTTGCGGATCGCCTGTACATCCAGCGCCGTGCTCTCGAAGGCGCGGGAAGGCGCTTTCTCTCCACGCAGGATGGCGCCGCCTTCCCGAACGCTGGCGACCAGTTCGTCGAACACCTCGTCAGGTATCTGTGCCATGCTGATCCTCTTATCTCTACGGATACTCTTCCTCGATGATCCGGCGAAGCGTGGCTATCTGCCCGGGAGTAAGGTCGGACGCTTCATTCTTCCGAAAGACGAAGAGCATCACAATCTTGTTGTATTTTGCTGCCCAGTAGTAAATGACACGCACCCCACCTCGTTTGCCTCGTCCGGGGACGCCCCAGCGAATTTTGCGCAGGCCTCCACTTCCGGGGATGAGCGCCCCGGCTTCCGGTCGGGCGACCAGAGCAGCCTGTAGAGCGCGATATTCGTCATCGTCCATGACGGCCAGGATGCGCCTGGTGAAGATGGATGTCTCAACGATTTCCATGACGTGGAACGCTCCAATGAACCGGCAGGTGAAAGTATACCATACTATACGCCGATGGCGTACATCAAAGAGAAAAGCACAAACGAACGCGGAGGAACGTTGAGCGGGAAGCGGATCACCCTCACGGAGAAAGTGGTCGAAGAGCCGGGCTACCGGCGGGCGTACACCCCGCCGGAGAAGGAGACGGCGGCGCAGGCGTCCCTGAGCCGCCTGCGGCGAGGGGCGCGGGTGCGTCTGAAGGCGCGGGCGGTGCGGCGGGAGGGGCTCTCCGAGGCGGCTCTGCTGCGCCTGATGGCGGACAGCGGCGTGGGAAGGCCCTCCACCTACGCCGAGACGCTGGCCGCCCTGCGGCGACACGGCTACATCGAGGAGCGAGAGGGGCGGCTGGTCGTCACGGCGCGCGGGCGCGCCGTGCTGGACTGGCTGAGAGAACGCTACCCTTTCCTGGCCGACCCGGCCTTCACGGCGGACCTGGAGCGCGCCCTGGACGCCCTGGCGGAGGGACGCCGGAACTACGCCGACGTGGTGCGGTCCGTGTGGGACCGCCTGCAAGGGCAAGAAGCGTGAGCCAGGGGAAACGTTCCCCCTGGGGAAACGTTCCCCTTCCAACATGCGCATTTTTGCGGTATCGAAGCACGGACGAAAGGAGAGAAAACCGACTATGACCATCATCGGTTTCGGCAACCTGCGAAAGGACGCCCCGAACGGGATCGAGTTCGTGAACGGGAAGCGCCTCCTGTACTACCGGGGCGAGGTCGCGGCGGAGGGCGTCCTGGATGAAAAGATCGCCCCCCGGGACTACTTCTACCGCCTGCGCTTCCTGGACGACTTCCCCGAGGTGAGCCACTGGGCCTTCGGAGACGCCTGGACGCAGCGCCTCAGGATCGGGAGGCCGCAGCGCGTGGACGCGGACACCCTGGAGGGCGTGGTGTGGTTCGGGGACGAAGATCAGGTCGCCGTCTACCGCATCGAGCGGGCGTACGACGTGCATGGTGCGCGGGCGCCGCACGAGATGCGTCCTTCCGCGCCCTGGGTGACGGCCCCGCTGCCGCCGCTGTTCGACGTGCCGCTCAACCTCCCCCTGCGCCTGATCGTGGGGCGGGCGGCGACGGCGGCCCTGGACGACGACTGGCCGTATGAGACCTGGCAGGTGGTGACCAGCCTGGTGGCGCGGGAGCACGTCCCCGCCGTCCTGACGACCGACATCGCCTCCACCTACGGCTTTCGCCTGCGCGGCCTGCCGATGGACCTGCGGCGGGCGCTGTGCGAGGTACAGGGGGTGTGAATGAGAAAGGCCGTCCTGGAGAACGTACCTCTGGAGGCCATCCGCCTGGACGAGCGCAACCCGCGCACGGACGGGGACGAGGGGCTGGAGGAGTTGGCCGCCTCGCTGCGCGGGGCGGGCCTGGTGCAGCCGCCCATTGTCATTCCTCTTCCGTCCCCCCCTCAGGGGGGGACCACAGGGGGGGCACCCCGCTATCGCGTCCTGATCGGAGAGCGGCGGGTGAGGGCGGCGCGCCAGGCCGGGTTGAAGAGCCTGGTCTGCGTGGTGAGCGACCCCCTCGACCCCATCGAGGCGCACCGCGCCCGCCTGGTGGAGAACCTGCACCGCCGCCCGCTCAACCCGATAGACCACGCCCGCGCCCTGCGCCTGGCGTGGCTTCTGGCGAACGCGGAGGCGCTGGGGGCGGGGGAGGCGGCGCGGCGGCTGATGGAGGCCGCGCGCCCGCTGGGGGAGATATTGCCCGACCTGGAGGCCTTGCTGGCCGAGAAAGGCTTCCGTCCGACCGCCCCGGCGGTGACCTGGGAGGCCGTGCTGGACGACCTGGGGATCGCCATGAGCCCGGATCGGCGCAAGAAACTGCTGCGTGTGCTGTCCATCCCCCAGGACGTACAGGAGCGGCTGCGGCGGCTGCCGGTGACGGAAGCGGGAGTGCGCGCCCTGGGCCGCCTGGACGAGGCCGCTCAACGGGAAGTGGTGCAGGCCATCGAAGCCCAACCCGACCTGGCCAGGCGGGCGCGGCGCATCGCCCGCGCTGTGCGAGACCAGGGCTACACGGTGGAAGAGGCCCTGGCGGAAGCGAGAGGGGAGGCGCCCCCTCCGCCTCCGCAGGCGGACGACCCGCCGTCCCCGGACTTCGCCGACGACCGGCGCATCACGGACGCGGTGATGGATTTCATCGAGGCGGCGAACGTCCTGCTGGGGGCCTGGCAACGGGTGCAGGAGACGGTCGTCGACCCGCTGGACATCCCCGACCCCTGGCGCATGTACTACCACAACACCCTGGAGACCCTGAGAGACGAAATAGGAGCGTGACCGATGTCGTGCGAGAACAACCGCAACCGTTACTTCGACCACCTGGCGCAGCGGAGCGACCTCCAGGCGGCGTTGGGGCTGGACGAGCAGGGGACGCGCCATCTGCTGGAGCGTCTCTATCATCTGTCCACCTCGGTGGGGAGCGTCAAAACGCAGGGCGGTGGAGATGCTCAGGAGATCATGCTGGAGACCGAGTATACGAAGCGCCTCTTCGAGCGCATGAAGGCGATGGGGATCACCCCGCCCACCCACAGCAAAGACGGCCTGCCGAAAGTGTCCGCCCGCTTCGGCTACGGGCAGATCGAGCGCCTGCTGCGGGCGGTGGAGAAAGGCGCCCCGTTGCCGGAGACGGTGCGCAGGATGGCGATGCGCACGGCGGCGAAGCGCCTGGGCGTCCGCTTACAAATGGACTCGCAAAGCGGGAAATTGACCGCCGTGGGCTTCGACGACAAGGGCTACTACCGCTGCGGCAACTGCGGGCGCTTCGCCTCGCTGCGCTATGCGCACGTCTGCCCGTTCACGGCCAGCGCGGACGACCTGGAGCGGATGCTGAAGCGGCGCATGAACCTGCCGGAGAGCGCTTACCGGGCCTACCGCATGGACGCCCTGGAGGCGCTGATCGGGGAGGCGCGGACGAACGGGGAGGTCGAGATGCGCCACCTCCTGACGGGTCACGTCGAGCGCGTCACGCTGGACGGGTTGCCGCAGGCTCTGATGGCGGGCTTCGTCCCGAAGGACTGGGAGGGGCTGGCCGTCCCGGCGGTGGTGGACGGCAAAGACGGGACGCGCCGCATCGTGAGCGTGCTGGATGCGAGCGGGCTGGAGATGCCGCGCAGCGACCCGTCCGCGGTGTTGCTGGTAGCGCAACACTACGGCCTGAGCGTCGCACCGGACGCCCCCATCATGGACGCCTTCCTGGCCGCCTCCGCCGCCTCGCCGCTGCGTTTCCGTCCCGCGACGGGCGACGGAGAAGGCGTCACCCTGGAGGGCGGCCAGGAGTACGACCTGGAGCACTTCATCGGGACGGAGTTTCGCAAGGCGAGCGCGCGGGGGACGTTCGTCGAGATCGATGGCAGGCGCTACGGGGTGTACGCCCGCTCGAAGGACCCGGCGGACCGCTCCAGCGCACGCGGGCGTCTGGCGGGCGAGGCGAGCGACATCGTGATCGGACGCACGCTGCCCGCGGCGGTCGGTATCCTGGCCCAGGGCAGCATCCAGACGACGGACGACGGGCGGCGTGTGGAGGTGTACGGCGACGACGGCGCATTGCTGGCCGTCTACGACGGCGAGGCGCGCACGGCGGGGGACACCCTGGGAAACCCCAACGCCTCGCCGGAGCAGATGGCGGCGGTGCTGGCGTATCGCATGTTACACCCACGGAACGCTTTCGACTACGCCCTGATCCGCGATTTCACCGCCTTCCGGGCGGGGAGAGGCAGCCCCATCGCGGCGGCGGACAGCGCCTACCTGGCGCTGCGAAAAGACCTGGAGGGCGGGGAGACGTTGCGCCTGGGAGCGAGGCTGGGCGTGCGTCGCTGCCCGGCCTGTGGGCGCTTCGTCGGGAAGGGTGTGCACGTCTGTCCGAAGAGGGAGAGGCCCGCCGGGCAGGCGGAGAGCGCGCCGGTGCAGCCAGCGGCGCAACCGGTGCAGGTGCAGGTCACGGTCGCCTTGCCGGAGGACTTCGCCGTGCAGGTGGGGAAGGCGGTGGCGCAGAGCCTGGGGGCGGCGCGCAGGGAGGACGCCTCCCTGGTCGCCCTGGTGGAGCGCATGGGAGAGGTTCTGGAGCGTCTGGCCGCCCGGCCTGCGGAGACGCAGCAACGGAGTGAGGAGATGGCCGCCCTGCTGGAGCGCATGGACGCCGCCCTGGAGCGCCTGGCCGAGGTGCAGGGGGGCGGCGGCGTGGACGCGGATGCGCTCGGCGAAGCCCTGGCGCGCCACCTGCCCCCTTCTCGCGGCGGCGACGGGGCCTCCCTGGACGTGGAGGCATTGGGGCGCACCATCGCCGCGGCGGTGGCGCAGAACCTGCCCGCGCCCGCTGCGCCGGTGGTGCTCTCCGGGGAGGGCGGTGCGGTGACCGTGGCGGCGCCGCCTCGACCGGCGCGCTGCCGCAAGTGCGGCCAGATGATGAGCGAAGGGCACACCTGCCCGCCGAGGGTGGAGCGGAGGGGGCTGGAACGTCCCCCCGACCTGCCGCCGACCGAGGTCGAAAAAATCCTGGACGGCATCACGATGCCCGCTCCCGACCTGTACCTGGACAGCGTGCCGGAGGAGTGGGGCGGGCAACGCGCCGTGCCGCTGCCGGAGAACATCCCCGACCTGATGCCGGACTACGAGATGGGAGATCAGGAACGCCTGGTGTTCAACATGATCGCCATGCAACTGCGCAAGAAGAGCCGCAAGCCCACCAACCGCGCCTTCGGCCTGTACGGCCCGGCGGGGACGGGGAAGAACACCATCGCCCGCCAACTGGCCGCCAGCCTGAAGACGGACGATGGAAAGCAGGGCCTGCCGTACTACGAGGTCAACATCACGCCGGACATGGACATCGCCCAGGCCATCGGCGAGGTGGTGCTGACGACGGACGAGACGGGGAGCACGGTCTCGCAAGTGCGCCTGGGACCGATCGGCCAGGTCGCAGCGGGCGGCGGGGTGATCGCGATCAACGAGATCGTGCGCTCGCCCAAACTGGCCACCGCCCTGCAATCCATCGTCGAGGACGGGGAGGTCGCCATCCCCACCCCGGAGGGCGGGACGTACAAAATCCCCGTCCATCCGAGCGCCATCTTCATCACGACCTGGAATCCGGGCTACGAAGGCGATGCGGACCGCCCGGCGCAGGCCTTCCTCTCCCGCATCACCGCCCTGCCGCTGGATTACCCCTCGCGGGCGGAGCAACTGCGCCGCCTGGAGGCGCACTTCGTAAAGCAGGGGTTGGAAAAGCCGCCGCGCGAGGTGATGGAGGCGGCGGTGGACTTCTGGAACGAATTGCGCACCCTGACCGGCGGGACGGGGCAGGCGCCGCAGATCGGCGCACTCTCCCCCACCCCGACCACCCCCGGCCCGCGCGAACTGGCGCGCTTCGTGGAGTACGGCCTCACGCTGGGGTGGGATGCGGCTCTGAGGACGCTCGATGTGATCTGCGACCAGAACCCCGAAGACCGCGCCGTGCAGCAGAACATCCTGCGCGACCGCTTCGCCGCCCACTTCGGCGCCCTGGGGCTGGAAGGGCAGCCGGAACAGGAACAGGGAGAAGGGGAGGGAGAAGATGTCGTGTGAGGGCAACCGGCGGCGCTTCTTCGAGCGGTTGCAGATGGTCGTCCCCGGCCTGACGGCGGAGGAATTGGAGCGCGTCTACCAGGCGGGCAAGGCCAGGGGGACGGACGACCCGGACGAGGCGACGCGCAAGACGCGCCTGCTCTTCGAGGACATGCGTCGGGGCGGTATCCGCCCGCCGACCCACAGCCCGGACGGCCTGCCGCGTCCCTCCTCGCGCGCCGGATACGCCGCCGTGTTCGACCTGGTGCGCGCCCGCGCCAAAGCACCGACCGACGAGTTCTCTCCTGACGAGTTGGCAGAGTTCGCGTGGGCCCCTACGGGCGTCAATCCCCATACTCTGCTCAGCGGCGAGAATCGAACGCTGAACGGCTTTGAACTGGATTGCCACTACTACCTGGATCAGGAGCATACAACGCATATCTGGTTCGGGGAACACCCCCCCTGGAAAGACCTGAAGGAGATTCTGCTGGGCGGAGGCCCCATCGTGCCGTTGGGTCCCGAAGAAGCGCAGCGCATGGCGCAATTTTGTGAGCAGGTGGACGACGAGGGCTACCTGCCGGACGGCTACAGCCTGGAGGGCTTCAACCGGGACGGTTACGACCCGATGGGGTACAGCATCTACGGCCTGACGAAGGAGGAGACGAACGACCCGGAGACGGTGGAGCGGACGGCGAGGGCGAAGTTGGCCGAGCGCGTCTTCCTGAAAGGAAGAAAGACTCCCAAAAGCATCACGGTGGACATCGAGGGGTTCGACGAGAACGGCTTCCGCCCCCAGGACGGCGACCCCGACCTGTGGCGAGACCGCTTCGGCTTCAACCGCCTGGGCTTCCGGGAAGGTCGCTCCTGGACCGGCTACGACGAGAACGGCCTGGATGCGAACGGCAACCCGGCCCCGAAGCGCAAGGGCTACGACGCCTGGGGCTACCATCGCAAGGAAGGCCTCACCGCACCGGACGCCCAGGGGCGGCGCTACAACCTGATCGGCTGGGTCTACGACCCGACGACGGATACCTGCTACAACCCGCAGAACCCGAAGCAACGCATGAAGCACAGCGGCAGTTATGCCCTGAGAAAGGTGAACGGGAGATACAAGGTCGTCCTGAAACGCAGTTACGTCCCGGACGTGGAGGCGATGAAAGAGCGCATCCGCACCCCGACCATCCGCTGGGAGGAGTACCGCCGCGGGGGCGCCCCTTCGCCGTGGGGTGGGACCAGGTTCCTCACAGCAGGCATCCACACAGAAGAACTCGTCGCCCTGGTCCGCTCCGCGGAATTTCGCTACCTGCGCTCCGAGGCGCGTTTGAAAGAGAACCCCCAGGCGACGTTCGCCGGTGTGCCTCTGCGCTGCCCACGCTGCGGACGGTTCACCGGTGCGGCGCCGCACGTCTGCCCTCATTACGGGGAACGGCGCGTGCTCGTCATGGAGTGCGGCCTGGTCCTGGCGATGGAGAAAGATGTGGCTTTCAATAAGGAGAAGGGGTTCATCGTCGGTGACGCCCTGGAAGGGGTCGTGTCTGCACTCTCTCCCGGTATGTACAGTGAGGTTAGCAGTAAGGAGGCGTTCGACGAGGCCAGGAAGAGGTGCGGCCTGGGGGACCTTCTTTACGTTCGGACCGACGACGCCAGAGTGGCGTTGGACGCCCTGTGGCGCAGGCCTGGGGAGATGGCGGTCGTGGTGGAGACGCCTTTCTCTCCCTTCAAGGAGGCCTTCGATCCGGACTACCATGGCGGGCCGCTGCCGGGCTATCACTGGAAGAGCGGCCTGGACGAGAATGGCGTGGACCCCTTCGGCTTCCACTACCTGACGGGTCGCCACGTGGAAAAGGGGTTCTCCCTCATCTCCCTGAAGGAGGGCGAAGAGGCGAAGAAAATCGTCTCCGAAGTCGTCCGGCGAGAGGGCATGGACGAGAAGCGCCTGCTGGAGGAGACCTACAGCCGCATCGCCACCGCCGTCGCCGGGGCGCCGCGACGGGTGACGATCAGCGAGGAAGGCGGCCCGCGCCCGGACATGTTCTGGACGGATATGAGGGGGCGCATCCAGGCCGAGCGTTTCCCCCTGGTCCGCATGGGAAACCATGACACGATAGAAAACCTCCTGGCAATGAAGGCCGGGTTGTATCACGAACTGGGACACGAGGAGGATACGCCGGTGGGCCTCTTCCGGCGCATCCTGGACATCGCGCAGGGCAGGGAACAAGTGGAAGGTATCCCGGCGGAGTGCGCCGGGCTGGTAGCGGAGGTGTACAACATCCTGGAGGACGGACGCATGGAACGGTCTCAGGCTAAAAGACGGCGCGGGGTGGCCGCCGTGCTCGCGGCTGATGCCAGAATCCAGCCGCGCTGGGACGAGAAGGTGGGGGAGGAGATTCCCGTCCCCCATCAGGTGATGGGGATGATGCTCTATCGCTCTCTGCCCTTCTTCCGCGTGCGGCGAGAGGTCTACGAGGCGGCCCCGGTGCGGGTGCGAAAACTCTTCGACGAGGTGCGCCCGCTGGTGGACCGCGCCATGCACTCGCCGGAGGAGACCTTCGCGGCCAGCATCGAGATCACCCGCCGCCTGCTGAAAGACGAGGCGATGCGCGATCTGGGGCGGCGTATGACGGACGAGAGCAGCCAGGGAGGCGCCTGGGTTCTGTCCGGCGGTGGGGATGGGGAAGAGGACACGTTGATCATCATCTCCGCCCTCCCCAAACCGGCGGGGGCGCTTCCCGACCGCAGCATCCCCATTCCCGCACCGGGCTGGGGACGAAAACATGACGAAGACGAGCCGGGCCCCGGGCGCACCCCCGCCGCTCAGGACGAAGACGAGCCGGGTCACGGGCGCACTCCCAACGCTCAGGACGAAGACGAGCCGGGGAAAGAGGCCGGGATGGGAGGGAGCGTCGTGGGGGTGTCTCCTGAACCGGACGAGGCGTTCTTCGACAGCGTGGCCTCCAGCACCATCCCGGAGGATGTCTTCGGGGCCTTGCTGAACGACCTGCGGCGCGGGGCGCGGGAGATACTTCGCTCGCCGCTGGAACATCTTCTGCAACTTCCTCTGCGGGAGAGGGGCGTCGTCATCGACATGGACGACCGGCAGGTCCATATTCAAGTCCTCGAACCGTTCGGCGAGCAATGGAGAGTTAGTCTCCCCACCCTGCGGCAGGCGGCCAGGGAAGAGGGGGCACGTATCGCCCGGCGCCTGGAGACGCTGCGAGAAGAAATCCGCCGCCGGACGCGCTTCCAGACCGAAGGCTTCCTCGACCGCCGCCGCCACAAGCGCGCCGTGGCCGGTGCGAAGACGGTGCGGAAGCGCTCGCGGGTGCAGGACGTGACCTCCCTGGCGGTGAGCATTCAACTCGATATGTCCGGTTCAATGATGGATTTCATCACAGGAGGCCAACTGGCCGGGGCGACGCTGGCCCTGGAGGAGGCCTTACAACGCCTGGATGCGCACTACATGGTGTGCGGCTTCGGGTCGCACTACGCCCTGATGAAGACCTTCGGCGACGAACGCATCCCCGAAGAGCAGGTGGGCGTGATGATGACCAGGGAACTGGGGGGCACGGAGGCCGCACCGGCCATGCGTCTGTGCCTGCTGGGGTTGAAGGTCGCCCCCTCGGCGAACAAAATCCACATCGTGATGACGGACGGCGCTCTGTTCGACCGGGAAGAAGCCGCCCACGAGGCGCAGACCATGCGCCGCAACGGCATCCTGCCTTTCGGCGTCTTTTTTGGAAAAACGCCTCCCAAAGAGAACCTGGATGCCGCCTTCGGGGAGGGGAACTGGGCGCACATCACGCACCTGTCCGATCTCTCCGAGGTGGTGGCCAGGCGCATCGAACGCATCTACCGCCGCATCCTGGCGACGCGCTGAGGGCTTCTGCGCGTCGGGGTGGGGGAAACGCTTCCCCCAGGGGGCGATTTCGTGCTATAGTGAAAGCGATAGTTCGTATCGTCCCATCGAGGAGGGAAACCCGTGCTCCACTCCTACGCCCAAACCCAATCCCTGA
>RFJH01000034.1 GCA_003694975.1 Anaerolineae bacterium
ATCAATGTGATGGCGAGCGCGGAAAGGACGCAATAGGGGCACCAGGCGTGGATGACAGCAGCCTCGAGGTAGGTCAGGTAGGCGGAGTAGAGCACACCGACCAGGCTGATGCCGAAAATCATCAACGGGCTATTCTCGGCGAAGAACGAGGACCGCGTTTCGAGAAGATGAAGTACGACGATGGTCAGGTAGGCCAGTGCGCCGAGCAGGGCGATGGGTACGCCGAAGATTTCCGAGTAGCGGCTGGTGTTGACAGTGTAGCAATCTCCCACAGGTCCGCAGAGTGCTTTGCTGTGGGAAAATTTGATGACCAGCAGGTAAATGCTATCAAGCAGGCCGAAGAGACTTGTGAACAGGGAGGCAGAGGCGAGTTTGTTCATGGGATGTGCTGTTTTCAGGAAAGTAGCCAGGCGTCGATTTCAGTGCCGGTAGGGAGCGATTTTACCCCAGCGGGGATGATTAGTAAAGCGTTTGCCTGCACCAGAGAACGCAGGTTTCCCGACCCCTGATGTCCGGTCAGGTAGGCGGTAGGAGTGCCATCTTCCTCGCGCACGATGGCGCGCAAGTAACTTTCTCGTCCATCGGAAGCCACCGGCTCTCCCAGGCGGACGCGCCGGCGTGGCCGCGCCTGAATTTCCCGACCGCTCATTTTCTCGAGGATTGGCCGGACAAAGACTTCGAAGCCCATGAAGGCGGAGACAGGGTTTCCGGGAAGCCCGATAAATGGGATGTCGCGGTATTTGCCAAAAGCGAGAGGTTTCCCCGGACGCATGTTGACGCGCCAGAAATCGAGTTGCCCATCGCTCTCTATGACGCCTCGAATGTAGTCGAACGCCCCTACGCTGACCCCTGCCGAGGAGAGAATCAAATCCGCCCTGTGGGTAACGGCCTGCTCTAAGACGTGCCGAACGGCCTCCCGTTCATCGGCGACAATTCCTAAAGGGATGGCCTCGCCGCCGCTGGTTTCAACCAGAGCGCGCAGGGTGTAGGAATTTGCGTCGTGCACTTTGCCTGGAACAAGAGGGGCATCTGGGGGGAGCAATTCGTCGCCGCTGGAGAAGATGGCTACGCGAGGACGACGGTGGATTTTCACCTGGGTTACTCCCAGCATGGCCAGGAAGCCAATATCCTGGGGGCGCAGGGCGTGTCCTGCCGGGAGGATATGTTCCCCTGCTTGTACGTCTTGACCACGTGGGCGGATGTTTTCGCCGGGTGTCACCGGGCGATAGCAGGTTACCGCGTCGGGAGGAGGGGCGCCCGGGTCGCGTTGGTTGAAGTCGGTATCTTCTACCGGGATGACGGCGTCGGCGCCGGAGGGGACGGGGGCGCCGGTCATGATACGCGCTGCCTGGCCGCTACGGAGCGTCACTTCAACCGGATGACCGGCGGGGATATCGGCCACGACCTTGAGAGTGCGAGGCGTATCGGGGGATGCGCCTTCCAGGTCTGTAGCGATCACGGCGAAGCCGTCCATAGACGAATTGTCAAAAGGCGGCAGAGGGGTTTCGGCAATAATGTCTTCTGCCAGAACGCCGCCGATAACCTGAGAGAGTGGTACGGTGACAACCTCGAGAGGTTTAATGTGGGAGAGAATTCGCTTTTGTGCTTCTTTTACGCTGAGCATGGTGTGCCTTTCAAGCCTTTTGGAGATTACTTCCACAAAAGGGAGACTACCGACCATCTCTACCGGAGGTCAGTGTGATGGCGAGATGGCGCGTTGGCGATGATACCATGAATGTCATGAGGTCGGTGTATGTCTGAGATGGATTGTGTGGAAGTCCTGTTTCCCCGGTCTGGTCTTTAGCCTGGCTTAACGCGCTGGGCCTCGATGACGTTAGGTAGATTTTCAATGCGGGTGAGAACCCGGCTCAGTTGCGAGATGTCTCTGACTTCTACTACAAGACGCATGTTTGCCAGGCTTCGGCTGACGCGGATATCCGCATTGATGATGTTGACGCCTTCGTTGTTCAGGAGGTTGGAGATATCACCCATCAGGCCCTGGCGGTCGTATGCCGTGATACGTATCGGTACAGGATATGTCCGGACCTGTTCGCCCCAGTCCACGCGCACCAGACGTTCTCGGTCCTTCAAGCGCAGAATGTTGGGACAATCTTGACGATGGATCGTGGCTCCCCGTCCGCGCGTGATGTAGCCGATGATCTCATCACCGGGGGCGGGGTTGCAACATTTGGCCATTGTGGTCAAAAGTCCCTTCAAGCCAACAACATGTACGGCATCCGTGATGGTTTCTTCTGTGCTTGCTGCGACGGGGATGATGGTATCTGCGTTTTCATCTTTGGAGAGATGCTTGACGATTTTGCCGATAGAGAGGTCGCCGCAGCCCAGGGCAGCGTACAGGTCTTCCGTGGCCTGGAAGCCCATTTCGTGTGCTAAGCGCTCATGGCTGGTTTCTTGCAATCCCAGGCGGTGGAGTTCGTGTTCCAGAAGTTCACGACCCTGAGAGATGTTCTTCTGGCGATCTTGTTTTTTGAACCAGGAGCGGATTTTCGAGCGGGCGCGCTGGGTTTTGACCAACCCCAGATTGGGGTTTAGCCAATCGCGACTGGGGCCACCGCGTTTGGCCGTTAGAATCTCAACCCGGTCGCCGGTTTTAAGTTCGTAATCGAGAGAGACCAGGCGACCGTTGACGCGCGCACCGCGGCAACGGTGTCCGATGTCGGTGTGGATATGGTAGGCGAAGTCAATCGGGGTGGAGCCGGCAGGGAGGTCAATGATATCGCCTCGTGGAGTGAAGACGTAGACGCGATCGCCGAACACGTCGGTCTTCATGCTCTCCACGAATTCTTGAGCATCGCGGACTTCTGTGCGCCATTCCATCATCTTGCGCAACCAGTTGACACGCTGCTCAAATAAGGCATCGTGAGGGGCGTTTTCTTTATATCGCCAGTGGGCTGCGATCCCGAACTCGGCGTTCTGATGCATCTCCGGAGTGCGGATTTGCACTTCGACAGGTTTCCCGTCGTCGTAAATCACTGCTGTGTGTAGGGATTGGTAAAAGTTGTCTTTGGGGGCGGCGATGTAATCATCGAATTCACCGGGGATAGGGCGCCAACGGGTATGGATGACGCCCAGGGCGGCGTAGCAGGAAGGGATATCTGGGACGATCAGGCGCACGCCGCGCACGTCGCGCACCAGTTCGAAGGGCTTACCCTTTTTTACCATCTTACGGTAGATGGAGTAGATGTGTTTGGGGCGACCGGTGATCTCGGCTTCAATACCGGCCTCTTTCAGTACGCGTTTAAGTTTTTTGATGATGGCTGCGATTTGGGCCTCGCGGTCGACGCGACGAACGGCCAGTTGTTCGGCAATTTCTTTGTATTTTTCCGGGTTGACGTGTCGAAACGCGAGGTCTTCCAGTTCCCATTTGATTTGCCAGATCCCCAGGCGATTGGCGAGAGGGGCGAAGATGTCCAGCGTCTGCTGGGCGATGCGCTTGCGTTTCTCCGGCGGCATATAGCCGAGGGTTCGCATATTGTGCAGGCGGTCGGCGAGTTTTATCAGCACGACGCGCACGTCTTCGCCCATAGCCAGGAAAGTCTTGCGCAGCGTTTCGGAGACCAGGTCTTCCGGGCGGCCAAGCAGAGCCGGTTCGGGTGGCTCTTCGGGGGTAGTTGCTTCTCGCTCCGCATGGTTGTTGTGCTGGTCGCCGCGCGAGACGTGAGGGAGGTTGGTCAATTTGGTTACCCCGTCCACCAGGCGGGCAATGGTGTTCCCGAAGTCGCGGCGGATGTCCTCCAGGGTGAGAGTGGTGTCCTCCACGGTGTCGTGCAGCAGGCCGGCGGCGATGACCTCCGGTGGGACGCGAAGTTCGGCCAGGATGCTGGCAACAGCCAGACAGTGCGTGATGTACGGTTCTCCCGAGGCACGTTTTTGTCCCCGATGGGCTTCCTCGGCCACGCGGTAGGCGCGTTGAATCAAGTCCCTATCGGCAGGAGAGAAACTCTTTGGGAGGTTTTCCAGGAGATGTTCGATATCTGCTGCCGTTTTCGCTTTCATACTACCCAATTGTACTTCGATTTAGCCATGCCTTGCTGTGTTTTATTTGGTAGAATGTTACAACGATGAGTGCTAACAACGTTCTCCGTTTCCTTGATGCGCGAGGTGTTCCTTACACCGCCTTCGATCTCCCGAAGGAGAAACTGAGTGCCATGGAGACGGCGCGTCTGTTGGGCGTTTCACCCGATCTTGTGTATAAAACTATTGTCGTTGTGCGCCCAAAAGGGGGAAAGCCTATCCTGGCACTGGTCTCCGCCTCGCGCGAGGTGGACTTGAAAGCGCTGGCACGCGTGCTGGGTGAGAAAAAATTACGCCTCCCCACCCAAAAAGAAGCGGAACGCCTTACCGGTTTACAGGCGGGGGGAATTTCTCCTCTGGCCTTGCTGCATAAAGGTTTTCAAGTGGTCATTGATTCCACGGCGCAGTTATATGATGAAATTCACATCTCCGGGGGACAACGTGGTTTGAATCTCCGCTTGCCGGTCAGAGTGTTGATTGAATTGACTCATGCGCTCGTGTGCGCTATAGGTCGTGATGTTGACGGGCATGCATAAATATTGCGTAAAAAAAAGACGCCCCTCTTGAATCTGAAATTTCCTTCACTATAATTTGAATAAACAAAGAAACTGGCGCGCCTGGAGAGGCATTTGTGTCGCGTCCTGGCTGCTCACAATCCACTTGGTGCGCTGGGAGACTTTTTATGAAAGGAGGTGATGTGGCCGCCGGGAAAGAGGAACGATTCCCCAAAGTGCGTTACTTTCAATGAATGTTTCCTGAACAGGAAACGAAGATTGTTTGTCCCTTTACAAATGTACCCACTTAAATGTTCCCAAAGTGATGAACCAAGGAGGAGAACATGCGTAAGTTGTTTTCTGTTTTTGCCGTGCTGATCGTCATCAGCATGGTTGCTGCTGCCTGCCAACCGGCCCCTGCTCCATCTGGCGGCGAGGGACCGACCAAGGTTGAGACTGTCGTTGTGACCGTTGAGGTCCCGGCTGAGGGAGGCGAAGCACAACCTGCCGAGGCGCAGGGGTACGGCACGATTGTCGCGCGTGTGAAGGAGCGTGGGAAAGTTGTCTGCGGCGGACGAACCGACCTGTTGGGGTTCGGTTACCTGGACGAGAACGGTAAGAACATTGGTTTCGACATTGACCTTTGCCGTGCTGTCGCTGCTGCCGTTTTGGGTGACCCCGAAGCGATTGAGGTCGTCCCCTTGACCGCTGCCGATCGTGGCCCGGCCCTGCAAACCGGTGAGGTGGATATGCTTTCGCGCAACGCCACCTGGACTTCCAAGCGCGATGCCGAATGGGGCAACTTCACCTGGATCATGTTCTATGATGGCCAGGGCTTTATGGTACGCAAGGACAGCGGCATTACCTCAATGGCCGACATGGATGGCGCGACGGTCTGCGTGACCAGCGGTACCACGACCGAGAAGAACCTGGCAGCCGCTTTCGCCGATGCCGGCCTGACCTATGAGGCCGTGATCTTCGAGGATACGGCGTCAGTCTATGGGGCGTATGATGAGGGACGCTGTGACGTGGCGACCAGCGATAAATCCCAGTTGGCCTCCGTG
>RFJH01000239.1 GCA_003694975.1 Anaerolineae bacterium
CCCGTCGGCGCCTGACCGAAATGGAGGCCCTCCACCGCGCCGGCCAGGCCTTGCTCTCCGCCCGCCTCGACCCGGAAGCGACCTACACCGCCGTACACCACGCCGTGACCGCCACCATGCCTTGCGAGGCCTTCGCCATCGTCCTCGAAGGCGAGGAGGAATATCGGGGCGTATATCTCTACGATAAGGGAGGGCGCGTCCCCCCTCGCAGCATCCCCAAAGGACAGGGGCTGAGCGGACGGGTCATCTCGACAGGCCAAAGCGTTCATATCCGAGACTACTCCCCGGAGAGCGACATCCCCGCCGTCCACGTCGGCGACCCGGAGCCGGTGCGCTCCATCCTCGCCGTCCCCATCCGGCAGGGCGAACGCACCATCGGCATGCTCACTGCCCAGTCCTACCGGCCGGATGCCTACGACGAATCCCACCGCATTTTCCTGGAGACCCTTGCCACCCAGTTCGCCGCCATCCTGGAGAACACCCACCTCTACGAGCAAACGCGCGCCCGCCTGCGCGAAGTGGAGACCCTCTACCGGAGCGCCCAGGCGCTCAGTTCCCTGATGACGCCCCAGGAGATCGGCCGGCGCCTGGTGGACATCATGGCGGACCACCTGGAGTGGCATCACGTCGTCATCCGCCGCTACAACCCCTCCGATGAGACGTTCGACATACTCGCCTATCATCTGCCGGAAGAGACGATCGAGGAACAAAGCGCTGAGATCCTCCATCACCTCCGCGACGCCGTTCCGGACAGCCGAAGTGGTCTCGCCGGACGGGCGGTCCGCGAACAGCGCAGCCTGCGCGTGCCCGATGTGACTCGAGAAGCAGGATACGTACCGACCTTCCCCGGCATCCGTTCCGGCATGTACGTGCCGATTCGGCGTGGCAAAGACATCCTGGGCGTCATCAGCGTGGAGAGCACCCGTCCCAACGCCTTCGATGAGGAGGACGAGCGCCTCCTGAACGCCCTGGCCCATCACGCCGCCATCGCCCTGGAGAACGCCCGCCTCTATGAGAAGACACAACAACAGGTCAGGCGGCTCTCCATGCTGCACACCATCGATAGCACCATCACCTCCAGCATGGACCTGCGCCTGACCCTCAACGTCATCCTGGAACAGGCCATCAAGGGCCTGGAAGTGGACGCGGCCTGTGTGTTGCTCTACGACCCGGCCGCGCAAACCCTCCACTTCGCCGCCGGCAGCGGGTTCAAAAGCGATATCCTCAAGGACGTCCGCCTCCATCTGGGCGAAGGGTACGCCGGGCGTGTCGCTCTGGAACGACAACCCCTCTACATCGCCGCCCTCTCGCGCGATACCGGCAGCCTGGCACGCGCCCAACGCGCCGCCGGGGAGCGTTTCGTCGCCTACGCCGCCGCGCCGCTGATCGCCAAAGGCGAGGTCAAGGGCGTGCTGGAGGTCTTTCGTCGTTCGCCCCTCGAGTACAACGATGAGTGGAAGCAATTCTTCCAGACTCTGGCGCAACAGGCTGCCATCGCCATAGATAGCGCCCAACTCTTCACCTCCCTGCAACGCTCCAACATCGAACTGACCATCGCGTACGATACCACCATTGAAAGCTTGGTCAAGGCACTGGAACTGCGCGATAAGGAGACCGAAGGCCACACGAAGAACGTCGCCGAATTGAC
Source organism: Anaerolineae bacterium (assembly GCA_003694975.1). Classification (GTDB taxonomy): domain Bacteria; phylum Chloroflexota; class Anaerolineae; order Anaerolineales; family Villigracilaceae; genus J097. The sequence goes on from RFJH01000239.1 coordinate 1,649, forward strand.
CATTCGCCTGGCACGCGCCATGGGGTTCGAAGAGGAGCAACTCATCCACGTCCGCCGCGGCGCCCTCCTGCACGACCTGGGCAAGATCGCCGTGCCGGATGCCATCCTGCACAAACCCGGCCCGCTCACCGAGGAAGAGTGGGAAATCATGCGCCGCCATCCCCAATACGTCTATGAGTTTCTCTCCTCCATTGCCTACCTCCGTCCGGCGCTGGAGATCCCCTACTGTCACCACGAGAAATGGGATGGCAGCGGCTACCCACGCGGTCTGAAAGGCGAGGAGATCCCCCTGGCAGCCCGCATCTTCGCCGTGGCGGATGTCTGGGACGCCCTGACCTCCGACCGTCCCTACCGCAAGGCCTGGCCGAAGGAAAAAGCCCTGGAATACATCCGTCAGCAGGCCGGAAAGCACTTCGATCCGCAAGTGGTGGAGATCTTTCTCGAAGTGATCAAAGGTAGACAATAGAAGGCGGCAAAATCGTCACAGAGACCCCCTTCCACAGGTAGACGTTCCACTTCTTCGAGAAGTTGAACGTCTGTCGCGTCGTCTGTCACCTCTGGATACAAGGCTTCATCCAACGAATGGCACGCCATCTCCAGAGCGGCGACCCAGGAGCCACAGTCTCCTCGGCGCCGTCATCCGCCGGGCGCTCAGATTTCGTCCGCCCCAACAAAATACTCCATTTTTAGCCAACCAGGGGAGCGGGGACGCTGCGTAAGAACACGATGGGGACCGCCTCCGAATACGTAGGAGTGTACGTTGAAAGCGCCAGTATCTCCCTCACCGGTTCGCTTTGCAGGATATCCAAAACCAATTCCCGAACTTCCGTTGACAGTTGCTCGAGCCCCGTTAGCGGAAAACTTCGTGGCCCAAAATCCGCCTTCTGCACCAGCAAGGAATACTCGAAGAACGTTATCCCAATGGCTTCACGTTTGTCCTGATCGATGCGCAATAGAATATGTTCATTCAGTTCTATGCCTGTTGCCTTCTTCCCCGGTTTGAACGATACATACAGGGTGTCACTCATTTCATCGTAATTGAACTTCGGACGCGTCTCCATACTCTCACCCGATTTCCTTTTGATAGGCGGTGACAACATAGTTGTTGGCCACAATTTCTCCCGCCTGTTCTCGAAACCTGAACAGCACTATTGCTACGATATGCGTGTTGTACCCTACCAGATGGTCGAAAGATTTGGTGTAGCGGTATTTCTGCGGGTTTATTATATCTTGCTTCCGCTTACCTGTGCGAATGGTCTCTTTTAATTCTTCCTCGAAATCTGCCATTTCGGGATGATTCATCAACGCAGTAATGTGTTTCCATCGTTCCTCAGTTAGGTAAATGCGATTCCCATATCGATCTCTCACTGTCCAGCGTATTCCTGATACCATGCGCCGTTTCTCCTACGATATCACGTGAGCGCTTCATGCACCGTTCCGGGCATACTGTACAATACCCTTCTGCCCCTGTCAAGACAGAAGAGATGACAGTCACCTTCACCTTTCCACTCGAGGACAACTGCAGGGCAACTGCTGAGCGGTTGTCCTGCAAAAAAAGCCCGACCGGTCACACCGTCGGGCTTTCTTGATCACGAGGTGAGAACAGCAGCGCTAGAACAGGGCAAACACCGCCTGTGAGGCCCAGGCGAAAAGCGGCGCGGGGACGAGGCTGATGAGTACCACCGCCAGCGCGCTCGCCGCCCAGGTCAGGTTGAGCCACGGCTCGGAAACCCGCTCCGGCTCGCCCTCGCGCATGTACATAATGACCACCACCCGCAGGTAGTAGTACGCCGAGATGAGCGAGGTCAGGACGCCGATCACGGCCAGGCCGTAGAACCCTCCCGCGATCACGGCGCGGAAGAGATAGAACTTGCCCACCAGCCCCAGCGTGGGCGGGACGCCCGTCAACGAGAGCATGAAGACGGTCATCGCCGCGGCCAGGGCGGGGTACTTGCGTCCCAGGCCGGCGTAGTCGTCCAGGTCGAGGCCGCGCCCTTCCGCCTTCTCCAGCGCGATGACCACAGCCCATGCCCCGAAGTTGGTCAATGTGTAGGCGACCAGGTAGAAAACCCCCGCCGCCACCGAGACCGGAAGCACCTCCGCGTTGCCAAAAGGCACGAAGGCCATCAGGATATAGCCCGCGTGGGCGATGCTGGAGTAGGCCAGGAGGCGCTTGATGTTGGTCTGCGCGATGGCAAGGATGTTGCCGACGATCATGGTCAGCGCGGAGAGCGTCCACAGGATGGCGGTCAGGTCGGCGGAGAGAGAGGAAAAGGCCAGCCCGAAGACGCGCAGGAGAGCCGCGAAGCCGGCGATCTTGGCACCTGCCGCCATGAAGGCCGTCACCGCGGAGGGCGCGCCCTGATAGACATCCGGCGTCCACATGTGGAAGGGCACTACGGCGACCTTGAAGCCGAAACCGACCAGGATGAGGGCCGCGCCGATGGTCAGGAGCAGGCCTGCGTCCCCGTTCGATGCGGCGGCGATGATGCCGCTCAGGGAGGTCGTGCCGGTCGCTCCGAAGGTCAGCGCGATGCCGTAGACCACGAATCCGGTCGCAAAGGCGCCGAGCAGGAAGTATTTCAGTCCCGCTTCTTCGGAAGTCTCTTTCGGGCGGGCGAAGGCCGCCAGGATGTAGAGGGGGATGGAGAGCAACTCCAGCGCCAGGAAGACCACGATCAAATCGGCAGCCTGCGCCATGAGCATCATCCCCGCCACGCTGAAGAGGAGCAAGGTGTAGTATTCACCGCGCTCGATCCCCATACGTCGCACATAGCCATAGGCCAGGCCAACCCCCAGCAGGCCGGTCAGCGCGAGCAAGGCGTTCACAAAGCGCGCGAAGCCGTCCAGGACGACCATCCCCTGAAAGGCCGTCCCCGCCGCGCTGACTTGCGCCAGAGTCAGCCCCAGGGTGAGCGCAAGTCCCAGGGCGGCCAGAAAGGCCGTGATGCCTTTACGCCCCCTGGGGATGAGGAGGTCCACCAGCAGGAGCGCACAGGCCCAGATGACAAGGACGATGAGCGGAAGCAAGGTGTACAGGTCGGCTTGCGTCATAATCTCTCTCGTGTAAGGCGTAGGGACGGAATTCATTCCGTCCAATTCATTCCGTCCAACCTACGGCATCGCCACCATGGCCGCCTGCAAAGTGGCGACCAGTCTCTCCACCGCCGGCGCCATCAGAGCGAAGAACGGCTTCGGGTAGAGGCCGATCCAGAAGATAAAGATGAGCAGCGGGACGACGGTGATGATTTCTCGCGCCGTCAGATCGCGCAGCGCGTGGCCGTGTTTCTTGACCTCTTCGACAATCGAGCCCGCCGGCCCCAGGAAGATGCGCTGGAACATATAGAGCATGTAGATTGCCGCCAGGATGACGCCCGTCGCGGCGAAGCCTGCGTACCAGGGCGAACCAATCGCCTTCGAGCCGAACGCGCCCAGGAGGATGGTGAACTCGCCCACGAAGCCGTTCAGCCCCGGCAGCCCCATCGAGGAGAGGGTCACGACCAGCGTAATCGCTCCATAGACCGGCATAATCTTCCACAGCCCACCATAGACCTCGAAATCGCGCGTGTGCGTCTGCTCATAGACCATGCCGACCAGGAGGAACAAGGCGCCCGTGCTCAACCCGTGATTGATCATCTGCAGGATGCCGCCCTGGATGCCCTGCGGATTGAGGGCGAAGAGACCCAGCATGACGAACCCCAGGTGGCTCACCGAGGAGTAGGCGACCAGTTTCTTGATATCGCGCTGGGCGTAGGAGACCGCCGCGCCGTAGAGGATGCCGATCACAGCCAGGAGCGCCATCCAGGGAGCGAAGCGCACGGAGGCCTGCGGGAAGAGCGGCAGGTTGAAGCGCAGGAAGCCATACGTCCCCATCTTCAGCAAGACGCCCGCCAGGATGACCGAACCGGCGGTCGGTGCTTCCACATGGGCATCGGGCAACCAGGAGTGCAGCGGCCACATGGGGACCTTGATGGCGAAGGCCAGGGCGAAGGCCAGGAAGAGCCACGTCTGGGCGTTGGGGGGGATGTTGCCGCGCGCGATCAGGTCGGGCACGGAGAACGTGCCGCCCTGGATGCCCAGCCACAGGATGGCCAGGAGCATCATGATGGAACCGGCCATCGTGTAGAGGAAGAACTTGATGGCGGCGTAGATGCGGCGCGGTCCGCCCCAGATGCCGATCAGGAAGTACATCGGCACGAGGGTAAACTCCCAGAAGATGTAGAACAGGAACAAATCCTGCGCCAGGAAGACGCCCGTCATGCCCACTTCCAGCAGGAGGAAGAAGAGCATGAAATCCTTGACGCGTTCTTCAATGGCCGTCCACGTGGAAAGGATGGCAATCGGTGTCAGGAACGTGGTCAGGAGGAGCAAGAGAATGCTCAGACCGTCCACCGCGAGGTGATACTGGATGTTCCACCCGGCGACGGTGATCCAGTCATAGCGCGCCACGAGTTGCAGGCGCGGGTCGGCGGCGTTGAACAGGCTCAGCACCCAAAGCGAAATTCCGAAGGTGATCAGGGAGGTCAGCAACGCCGTCCAGCGCAGGGCGTTCTTCTTCTCAGCAGGGATGAACAGAAGAACAAGAACGCCCAGCAAGGGGAAGAAGGTGACCAGTGTCAGGGGATGCAGGATAAATTCCATGTGTTGCACCTCGTGTTTATTTTCAACGTTGGCACATTTCCGTAGGACGGGATTTATCCCGTCTCCACAGGATTCACCCCATCCCTAAATGGACGGGATGAAACCCATCCCGCCTTTAGCGGAAAACTAGATAACCCAGAATCGCCACCACGCCGAAGAGCACGGCCAGGGCGTAGGAACGCACGAAGCCGTTCTGCAGCGGACGCAGGCGGTCGGCGGCTTTGCGCGTCAGATGCGCTAAACCGTCGAAGAAGGCGTTGATGCCGCGCAGGTCAATCACGCGGTTGAGGGCGACGCGGCTGAGGTAGTTGTACGTCCCGGCGATGACCTTCTCGTGGAACCAGTCATGCCAGAAGACCCAGTCCACCTTCTCGGCCAGGAAATGCGCCAGGTCCACATAGCGATCCACGAAGACCGCCCAGTAGCCCTCGTCCACGTACCATTTGTTCTCCATGCCGGTAAAGACCGGGCCGAGGAGCCGCTTGAGCGGGTCGCGCTGACCGGCGGCCAGCGGCTTGCGCCCGTAGAGCAGCCAGGAGAGATAAATCGCCAGGAGCGCCAGGACGGTAGAACTGAGGGCGACTGCGATCTGGAACTCGCCTGCCTCCACGCCCTCGATGGTGTGCTCCAGCCAGTGCGTGAGGGTGTGCAGCGAGGGCAGGTTGAGCGCCCCGCCCAGGATGGAGAGCGCCGCCAGCGCCATCAACGGCACGGTGATAATCGGCGGACTCTCCTCCGCGTGCGCCGCGACCTCATGCCTCGGCGAACCGAAGAACACCATCCAGATCTGCCGCCCCATGTAGAAGGCGGTGAAAAAGGCGGCAATCGCCAGCAACCAGTAGACCGCCGGATAGTGCAACCTCGCATCGGCCAGAATCTCGTCTTTCGACCAGAAGCCCGCCAGAGGGAAGATGCCCGCCAGCGCCAGCGCGCCGATCAGATACACCCAGAACGTGACCGGCATCTGCTTCCGCAGGCCGCCCATGTTGCGCATATCGCCGGGGTCGAAGACCTCCTCGTGCCCCTCGTGATGGCCGTGATGGGCGAGGTGGTGATGTCCGCGCTCCATGCCCAGGATGACCGAACCCGCCGAGAGGAAGAGCAGCGCTTTAAAGAAAGCGTGCGTGATAAGGTGGAACATGCCTGCCACGAACGCGCCCATCCCCACGCCGGCCACCATGAAGCCCAACTGGCTGATGGTGGAATAGGCCAGGACTTTCTTGATATCGTACTGCCCGACGGCGATGGTGGCCGCGAAGAGCGCCGTAATGGCGCCGGTCATGGCGACGATATACTGCGCTTCGGGCACCAGGGTATAGAGCGGGGCGGAGCGGGCGATCAGGTAAACACCCGCGGTGACCATCGTGGCGGCATGGATGAGCGCCGAGACCGGAGTCGGGCCGGCCATGGCGTCCGGCAACCAGACGTAGAGCGGGATCTGCGCCGATTTGCCGGTCACGCCCAGGAGCAGGAAGAGTGTGATGGCGATGACCACGCCGCGCATGGCGTGCGCGAGGGTCGCGGCCTGAGCGAAGACGGCGTCGAACTGCACGCTGCCGAAATACCAGAACATCAGGAAGGCCGCCATCAGGAAGCCGAAATCGCCAATGCGGTTGGCGACAAAGGCCTTCTTCGCGGCGTTCGAGTTCGCCCAGGAAGGACGCCCCAGCGTGTCCATCTCGTACCAGAAGCCGATCAGCAGGAAGGAGCACAGACCGACCCCCTCCCAGCCGACGAACAGCATCAGGTAGTTGTCGCCGCTCA
>RFJH01000240.1 GCA_003694975.1 Anaerolineae bacterium
CTCTTGATGACGTCAGCCACTGCTATGATGGTCCACGGTCTCTTCATGTGTGCACCTTACTGGCCCAACGAAGAAGCTCAGCCACCCGCCGGAGCGCCAGCAGGGACGGGTCGGCTGCAGCGGGTGTCAGGCCGCCATGTCATGATATGGCTCTCAGCGTTTGCCTCAACGTTAGCAGTGCCAGACTTATAAATGCCAGGAAAACTATCGCGCTGAGGCGCACGATGTTCCATTCCAGAGAAGTGTCAGCCTCGCCGTGGAAAATGTCGGTCAGAGCCAGATGACTGAGCACTCCCAGAAACAAGCACAAAACTCCCAATACCATTGTTATTCGAATTTGTGTCTTTAAGTGCCTCATGATCCGCTCTCCTTTACCCGCTACCCGGGGGGCAACCTAACAACTGCTTAACGTACAACCTCCGCGCCCCGCGAACGTTCCCTTTCGGCGCACCCCCAGGCGCGCAGACTTCCAGAGCCCCCCGGCCCCGGAAGTCTGCGCAACGTGTGGCGGACTCAGATATACAGCCCCTCCGGGTCGATTTCCTCGCGCAGCAGGCGCAGTTCCTCCGCGCTGGGCGGCTCGTTGACCCCCACCTCGTCCGGGATGATCAGGTCGAAGCCGGTGTTCTCGATCACTTCCTCCACCGTGACCCCCGGATGGACGGCCTTCAGCCTCATGCGCAGGGTTTCAGGATCGTAATCCATCAGTGCCAGCGTGGAGACGACCGCGATCGGCCCGCTGCCGCGCGGCAACCCCGCCGCCTCCCGCGCGCCGGGACCGGTCAGGTAGCCGGGCGTGGTGATGAAGTCCACTTTCGGGACGAAGCGGCGCTTCTGGTGCTGCATGATGGCGATGGTACGCCAGCAACTGCTGCCGATGTCGTTGCCGCCGCCGGAGCCGGGCAGGCGCGCTTTGGGGTGGTCGTGATCGCCGATGACCACGCTGTTCAGGTTGCCGTAGGGGTCAATTTGCGCTCCGCCCAGGAAGCCGTAGTCAATGAAGCCGCGCTGGGCGGCCTCCATCGTATCGCAGATGCCCAGGGCGGAGAGACCCTTATGCCACGTGCGCGCTTCGCCCACGGCGCGCGGCAGTTCCTCCAGGATGGCCCCCGTCCCGCCGAATTCGAAGACCGGCACGATGTGCGGAGCGGTGGTGCGCGCCGCGAGCATGGCGGCCAGCATGGGGATCCCGGTCCCGATGAAGCAGGTCGTCCCGTCCTCGAAGAGACGCGCCGCGACGCAAATCATCAACTCGGTGCGGGTGTAGGGCTTCTCGCTCATGCTTCCCTCCTTTCGCGTCGTTCCACGCAGCGTTGCAGGCGTTCCTCCCCGATCAGGTCGAGATACTCCTGGTGGTTCTTCACGCCGTAGACGTACTTATCCAGGTACGCCTGCGCGCCCTCGGCGGTCTTGCTCATTTCCACCCACTCCTTGATGCCCTCCTCGTCGCGTCCGTAGAGATAGGCCATCTCGCCCGGATGCGAGCCGAAAGGCGCGTGGACGACCGCGTCCACGAGGTAGTAGGGGATGATGGTGCGGTCGGGGTACTTGCGGATTTCCTCCGTTGGGACGATCTCCTCCGCGCTGACGATCAGGCGCTTGCAGGCGCGCGCCATCTCGGCGGCGAACCCGCTGATGCCTTCGATCTGACAGTTGCCGTACTTATCCGCGCGGTGGACGTGGATCAGCGCCACATCGAGCACGAGCGCCGGCAGGAGAGCGACCGGGGTGCCGGTGAACGGGTCTTTGACCACTTTCGCCGCGCTATAGGTAATCATGTCCGTGCCGAGCATGGAGCGCGTGGGGATGAAGGGGATGCCCATCGCGGCGGCCTTCATACGCCACGTGATCGCCCCGTTCGACCACTCCACGCAGGTCTCCACCTGCCCCGATTCGACCGCCCGCCGTAGCGAGGCCGAAGTGCCGTAGACCTCCAGGCCGATATAGGTGATATCGAGTTTCTTCACCAGTCCGGCGGCCAGCCACAGGTCCAGTTCGAGCACGCCCTGTCCGCAGACGCGCAAATTTCTCTTTCCCTGTCGCACCACCTCGCGCGCCAGCGACATCGGGCAACGCACCGTGCCGTAGAGTTCGGTGCCGATGTAACAGCCATCATAGACGAATTTCTCGATGGCCTCCTGCTCGGACATCACCTTGTCCACCAGTTTGCGGGATTTCTTCGTGCGGTTCCACTCCCGAAACTCATCCATATCGAAGGGCTGAATCAACTCCCCCTGCCCGGATTGCAGGATTTCTACGACTTCCATGGTGTGCCTCCTGATTCAAGACAAATATTTCACAGTTGCCGCCGTCCCCGGCCCGCACCGTAGGACGGGATTTATCCCGTCCCATCCTCGCCGAGCGGAGGGCGGAGCCCGCAGTCGAGGCGCTCTCTCACGGCCCCCAGCGGAACGACTTGCCGACCTCGCCCAGGAAGAACGGCGACCCGCCGTCCAGGGGATAATACAACACCTCGCCGCTCTCGGCGAAGAAATGCTCCAGGCGCACCACCACGCCTTCCCCGCCCGGCGCCCAGAGCGCCTCGCCGAACTCCTCCGGGAACAGGCGGAAGAAATCGTAACGCACCATCTCCTGCTCCCCGCCGCCGAGAGGCATGGCCGCCAGCGAGACGACTATCTCCTCCAGCGATATATCCGGCTCCCTATCACTGACGAAATAGAGCAGGCGTCCCTCCGCGCCGGCATACGGCCACCACACCGCGCGCTCCTCGATCACCGGCTGCGCCTCGGCCTGCGGCGCGTTGGGCAGGGCGAAGAGGCCGGGCGGACGCGGGAAGATGCCGTAGTTCGAAGTGGCGTTCGCCAGATACAACGTGTTCCCATCGCGGCTCCACGTGCTCATATCGGCGTAATCCACCTCGCTGAGCAACGTCCCATCCGCCACCGAGACCAGCCCGCGCCCCGCCCACTCGTACCCTCCGATGAAGACCTCCAGCGTGGCGCCATCGGGAGACCACGAGAGCGGAGCGAAACGCTTTGACCCCAGCCCGTACTGATCCCCCGGCTCACTGGCGATCAGCAAACGGTCGCTGCCACCGGCAACATCGTAGAGATGGACTCCCCCCAGCCCATAGGCCAGCGTGCGCCCGTCTGGTGACCAGCGCGGCGAGGAGACGTGAGCATCCTCCGTCCCCTCGGCGATCAGGCGCGGGTTGCTCCCATCCGCCTCGACAAGATAGAGACGGTTCGCGTGGACGAAAGCCACCTGACCGCTCCCCGGAGCGACATCGAACGAACTGACATCTTCCGCCTCGCGCGTGACCTGAGCCTTCTCGCGGCCATCCGACGCGATTCGCCACACCTGGCCTTCGTCCAGGAAATAGAGCGACGCGGGCAGCACCCCTTGCGCATCGGATGGAAGCACCTCGATGGAGACGGGCAGCGTGAGCGTCCCCCCGCCCTCTGCAGGGACGGGGTTGCCCGCCTCGTCGCGCAATTCCCACATGGCAACGTACTGACCGGGCGCTTCGGGAGCATGGAAAGGCACCGCCAAATCCACCCACGCGCCGGGCTGGATGGCGCCGGGCATGGGGATGGCAGTCGTCTCGCCGGTCAGATCGCCGGAGGCATAACGCAGGGTGTAACCGTTGGGAGTCCAGGTGCAGGTGCCGCGGTTCGCCACGCGCCAGACTTTCGTGAACGACGCGCCCGGCGCGAAGCGCGTCCCGGCGGGGATGGCGACGTCGGTCAGCCACGCCGCGAGGGGGGTGCAACCGGCCTGTCCTTCGTTCGAGGCGTTCGGTCGCCAGACCGGCCAGCGGTCGGTGCCGGTGTTGTAGGTCAGGCGCATCTCGCCGCTGCCGTCGGCGTTGATGATGTAGATTTCGTAATTATCGCTACGGGGATAGTGCCGGTCGGCGGTGAAGGCGATGCGCGTCCCGTCCGGCGACCAGGAGGGGTCGAATTCGTCGCCCGGGTCGTCGGTCAGGCGGGTGACGTTGTTGCCGTCACTGCCCATGATATAGAGGTCTTTGTTGTCGCCGGGCTTGGAGACGAAGACGATGTGCCTCCCATCCGGCGACCAGGCAGGATGACCATCGTAGTAGTCGTTGTGCGTCAGTTGGCGCAGGCCGCTGCCATCTATATTGATGACGAAGATCTCCGGTTTGGCGTTGTTCTGGGGGTCGGCGCTGAAGACGAGTTGCTTCCCATCCGGCGAGAACTTCGGGTCGCTGCTGTGAGGCGGCATGTTCGGCACGGGGGTGTAGGTGTTGTTGATCGTGTCATAGATAAAGAACCGCCTGCCGCCTTCCATAGAAACATAAACGACTTTGCGCCCATCCGGCGACCAGTTCGGCGCGTCGCTGAAGACGCCGGTGATTTCTCGTTTCTCCTGGCCGGCCCATTGCCCATCGTCGCCGCGCGCGAGCGGCATAAGGA
>RFJH01000035.1 GCA_003694975.1 Anaerolineae bacterium
CAGTCGACCAAAGGCAGCCCAGGCCGCTTCGCGGTCGCCGCGTTCCAGCGCGGGTCGGATCAGGGCATGGTTGGCCTCGATGTACGCATGACCGGCTTCAAAGGCATTGTTGTCAAAGTGGAAATGGTCGTGCCCGATTTGATAGCGCGGCGCGTCTTGCCGGAGGTTGGCGGCGATGACGCGTTCCAGGGCGCGTGGGCTGAGCAGACCTTGTAGTGCCCGGGTAGTAATGGCGCGATGATAGGGCCCCTTCACGTTTCTCGCAGTCCTTCCAGGGCATAGACTTCCACCGGCTGGGTGCGGCCCTCAACGTGAATCGGCGGGAGTGGCCTGGCGTGGACGTATTCGGCAACGGCTTCGTACGTGTTGCGGTGGAGAAGGATTTGTCCTGCCTGCGCGGTATCCTGCAGGCGTTGGGCCAGGTTGACCGTATCGCCGATGGCGGTGTAGTTGAAGAGTTCGCTGGTGCCCACGTTGCCGACGACGGCCGGCCCGGTGGTGATGCCAATGCGGAAGAGCAGGTGATGGGATGGGTCGTCTAAGTGGCGATGGATTTCCAGGGAGCGGCGGATGATCGCCTGCGCGGCGCGCACGGCGCGCAGGGCGTGGTCCTTCTGGGGGTCGGGGCTGTTCCAGATTGCCAGGACGGCATCTCCCATGAATTTATCGAGGGTGCCTTCTTCGTCCAGGATGGCCTGCGCGGCCAGGGAGAGGTAGGTGTTGAGCACTTTGAAGACCGTCTCCGGAGGAGTCCGTTCGGAGTAGGCAGTGAAGCCGACCAGATCGGCAAAGAGAACGGTGACGATGTGCTTCGTCCCATCGAGGCGCAGGTTGGAGGGGTCGGCCAGGAGGCGGTCGCGCACACGCGGCGCGACGACGCGGCCGAACGTTTGCAGGATGCGTTCGCGCTCGGCCTCGATCTTGCGCCGTTCGGTCAGGTCTTCGAAGACGATGGTCGCGCCCTTCGTATCCAGGTGGGCGTCGCGCAACGAGGAGCAGGAGACGCGCAAGTGCAGTTCCCCGCGCGGAGGAACGATGGGGGTGAGTTCGGTGCTGAGCGCGGCCTGTTTCCGTTTGAGGACGGTCTCGGTCAGGAGAGCCAGTTCGGGATAAAGGAAGGGGATGGCTTCGGCGAGAGGTCGCCCCACCACGTTTTCTGCGGAGATGCCCAGGATGCGTTCCGCGGCGCGGTTGAAGAGGGTGATCTTGCGCGAGAGGTCGGTGGTGATGATGCCGGTCGCTACGGACGCGAAAATATCGTCCATCAGGTTCTTCATTTCGAGGGTGCGCTCCAGGGTGCGCTGGAGGTTGGTGAAGAGGCGGGCGTTCTCCAGTGCCAGAGCGGATTGTGCGGCGACGGCGGCGAGGAAATCCAGGTCATCGCTGTTGTAGAGGTCTCCGGAACGACGTGGGCCGAGCGCCATGAAGCCGATCATGCGGCCTTCGTAGCGCAACGGCACGAAGGTGAAACCGGCCAGACGGTGATAGTGCTTTCCCTGCAGAGGTTCCGGAAACGGTCCTGCCGGCGGCAACCAGAGCGGTGTGGGCGATTCCCGGATCAGGCGGACGAGAGGGTCATCTGCCGGGTAGGGCGGCGCGCTGTCCTCGCGAGAGGCGTGGGGGAGGTATTCCCCTTGATCATCGTTATAGAGGTAGATAACGAATTTCTCCGGTGCCAGTGCCTGATCCAGTTGTTCTTCCAGCAGGCGCAAGGTGCGTTGCAGGTTCGGTGTGACCACCAGGCCGCGCGAGAGACTGCTGAGGGCGCGGCGGTAGTCCGCCGGGGAGCGGTAGAACATGCGGTCAATGGCACGTTGTACCAGATTGTGAAGGGGGCGTAACCCCATGACGAGGAGCAGCAAGTAAGCCGCGATGACCATCGGGTCGTTGGGCCTGACGGTCTCCTGCACTGCCAGAGAGAGCAACGTCAGCAGGAGGTAAAAAGCGGCCAGCGCCGCGGCGGTGGTCAGCAGGTAGGTCAGCGCGCGGCTGAGGACGCGGTCCACATCCAGCAGGCGGTAGCGGATGATGGCGTAGGTCACCGAGAGGGGCAGGAAAACCAGGGGAGGGAAATAAAGGGCAGCCCGAAATTCCGGGATCACCCCGCCGAAGGCGATAGGGAGCAGATAGAGAAACAGGACCGGCAGGAAAGCGAGCGCCGCGCCGAAGATGATGATCCGACTCTGCTGACGAATGAGGGGCGAGTGGCTACGGATAAGGCGCGTGATCAGTGTGGCGATGAAGAAGAGCATGGCCAGGGCGATAAAGCCGTATCCCCAGATCCAGGTCTGGATGTAGGCGTGCGGTGTGCTCGGCAGCAGGATCTCTCGCGCGGCGGGGATGCCCAGGGCCAGGGTGAAGAGCCAGGGGAAGAAGCGTGACCTGGGGCGTTTCTCGACGAAGGGCATGGGTTGCGGGAAGACCAGCGCCAGGTGCGCCAGAGCGCCGGCAGCCACCGACAGGCTGAGTGACCATGCAAGCACCACGTAGTGGGTAGTGTTCATATCGAGGAAGGCAGCGGCGATAATTGTCGTCGCCGCGGTCATGGTGACGAATGCACGACTGGCGCGCAGGTCGGGGCGGATGCGGTAGGCCCAGATGCCGGTCGCCAGGAAGAGCACTCCCACCACATACGGCACGATAAACAGCGTGACCAGGTCTCCCGGCGATGGTTTGATGGGCGTGATGACCAGTGTGAAGCGTTCCCCGGAGCGGCGTTCGAAGGTTGCCCCGATGGGCGCAAAGCCGTGGGCGCGCAGGATGGCACGCACTTCCTTCACCTCGCTAACCGTCTGCCCGTCGAGGGCAACCAGACGGTCAGACCATTGCACGCCGGCCTCACGCGCCGGCCAGTTTTTCCCTCTGATCTGGCTGATGACGTTGTGCGGTTCGATGAGCGCTCCCAAAAACGGCTCCTGATACCAGCGGGATGCCCATATCGGCGTAAGCGCGAGGACCACCAGCGCGATGAGGATGGATGCCAGGGGGACAGCGTGCTCCATCCAGTGGGTTGGGACGTTTTTCATCTTTTCGCTCCCTTTCCTCGAATACAATTATACGCCATGTGTGACGATGGGCGGTTATAATAATCGCCATGTCCTCGTTTTATACCCGACAAGGGGACGACGGCACGACCGGCCTCCTGGGCGAGGGGCGCGTCCCCAAACACCACCCGCGCATCGAGGCCCTGGGCACATTGGACGAAGCGAACGCGACCCTGGGCCTGGCGCGCGCTCAGGCGCGTTCTCCCCGAACCGAAGCGGTCCTGCTCGAAGCCCAACGCGATCTGTATAGCATGATGGCGGAGGTGGCCGCCACGCCGGAGAACGCGGAACGTTTCCGCACCGTGGACGCGGCGCGAGTCGCCTGGCTGGAAGCGCAAATCGCCTCCATGAGCGAGACCGTCGGCGCGCCGGAGGGCTTCATCGTGCCGGGAGATACTCCTGCCGGCGCAGCCCTTGCCCTGGCGCGGACGGTTGTCCGGCGCGCGGAGCGGCGTCTCTCCGCCTTGCTCGAGCAAGGGGAGGTGACCAATGTCGAGTTGCTGCGTTACCTGAATCGCCTCTCCTCGTTGTGCTTTGTGCTCGAATTGCTGGAGAATCAGACCGCAGGGAAGTCCTCCACGCGGGCGAAGACCTGATGCCGTACTGTGTTTCGGCCGGGAAAACGAGCGCGAAACACGAAAGCAGGAGTATCACTGTGACCGGAACAATTATCAACATCATTGCCGTCCTGATCGGCGGCTCGCTGGGGATGCTCTTTGGAGCGCGTCTCCCTGAGCGCCTGAAGCAAACCGTCACCGGTGGTATGGGGTTGTTCACGGCGGCGATAGGGGTTCAGATGTTCCTCAAGACGGGCAACCCCCTGATCGTCCTGGGTAGCGTGCTGATCGGCGCGCTCCTGGGCGAGTGGTGGCGGATTGAAGAGGGGCTGCAATCCCTGGGACAGCGGCTTGAAAAACGTTTCGCCCGCAGCGATAGCGCCGAGGCCAGTCAACGCTTCGTGCGGGGGTTCCTGGTCTCCTCGCTCCTGTTTTGCGTCGGGCCGATGACCATCCTCGGTTCCATCCAGGATGGCCTGACCGGTGATTACAGCCTCCTGGCGGTGAAGTCGGTTCTGGATGGCTTCGCCGCGCTGGCGTTCGCTTCCACGCTTGGGGTCGGTGTGTTGTTCTCTACCCTGGTCATCCTGGCTTACCAGGGAGGGATCAGCCTGCTGGCGGCCCAGTTGAGCGCCCTGGTCACCGAGCCGATGATGACCGAGATGACCGCCGCCGGTGGGGTCATTCTAATGGGGCTGGCCATCAGCAGTTTGCTGGAAATCAAGCCCCTGCGCGTGGGAAATTTCCTGCCCGCGCTGGCCGTCGCGCCGTCGATTGTCTGGCTGCTTACCTGGTGGGAGACTGTGATTGCGCCCTGGCTGAAGGCGCATTTGCCTCTTCTTTTTTGACGCGAAGAAGGTATAAAAGGGGCCGCACAACAAATAGCCGTTGCCCTGCTACGGGGTGACCGTGGCGGGAGGGACGATGGTGGCGGATGGTGTAGGCGTCTCGCCAGGGGTAACGGTGGCGCTTGGGGTAGGGGATGGCGTCAGCGTTGGAGAGGAGGTAGCGGTCGGGGTCGGAGTGAACGTGGGGGAAGGAGTGATGGTCGGAGTGAACGTGGGGGTCGGTGTTGGGGTGAGAGTCGGCGTGGGGGTTGGCGTGGGAATGCTCAGGGTCAGGTGGATGCGGCGCTCGGCGTAGCCCTGTTTGCCGCTCATGTAAAGGCGTAAGGTCAGTTCTCCATTGGGGACGTCGTTCAGGTCCCAAATGTAGAGGTCGGCAGGGGATGCAATTTCCTGTTTGCTCTCGACGAGCAGATGCCAGTCTTTGGGGTCACTGCCGGGGCCGTATTCCAGTTTCCAGGAACGGAAGCCATCGCCCGCTGCCACACCGCGAATCACCAGGGAGGCTGTGGTGATGACCTGGCCCTCGCTCAGGTTGGTGAATTCGAGGTCGGGGCGCGGGTCGTTGCGGGTGCATTCGCGCTCCGGGGCGAAGCGGACGTTTTTGGGGAAGCCGTGTTCTTCGAGCCAGCGCTTTCCGTCCTTCGTCTTCAGCCATTTGCGTGCCCAGGGGTCGTCCACGCGCATCACCATTTCTTTCTCCGTGAACTCCGAGCACTCCTCGGAGGCCTCCAGGCCGGTCCAGGTATCCAGGGTGACGCGCCGCCACAGGTCCTGACCGGCAGGCAGCGGAGGCTGATCGGCAGCGAAATATTCGCGGCGCTGTTCGTGGCACCACTGGGAAGGTTCGGTGCCTGAAATAGCACAGATGATTTTCTCCACCACGCCGGGGGGTGGGGTGAAGGGCGTGGGCGCGCCGCCGGTCAACCGGGGGACGGCGAATTGCATGAACTCCGACCAGATGGGCGCCGCGCCGGTCAGGCCGCTGGTGTGCACCATAGGGGTATAGTCCGCGTTGCCCACCCACACACCGACTGTGAGATCGGGGGTGTAGCCGATGGTCCAGTTGTCACGGAAGTCGTTGGAGGTGCCGGTCTTGGCGGCGGCCTGGAAGGGGAGGTGGAGGGCGGAGTTGTAGCCGAACATGGGGGCGCGGGCTTCGTTATCTGAGAGGATGGACGAGATGAGAAAGGCATGCTCCGGTCGGATGACCTGTTCGCCCTCCGGCGGCTCGTATTCGTAGATCAGGTTGCCCTGGTAGTCCGTGATTTTGAGAATGGCAACCGGTGGGACGCGCTTGCCGCCGTTGGCGAAGACGGCGAAGGCGGAGGTCATCTCCAGCAGGCTCACGTCACCGCCGCCCAGCGTGAGAGAAAGCCCGTAATCGTCGCGCGTCAGGCTGGTGATGCCCAGGCGCTCGGCCATGGCGATCATGCCGTCGCGCTCCGGGGTCTCCGGGTTATCGTAGATGCCCACGAATTGCAGCGCTTTCACCGCCGGGACATTGTAGGAATTGGCGAGGGCGCTGCGCACGGTCACCGCGCCGTGGAACTTCTCATCGTAGTTGACCGGCTTGTACGGCTCGCGCGGGTCGTTCGGGTCGCCGGAGGGAGGAAACTCGCTGGGCACGTCCCAGATCAGGGTCGCCGGAGTCCAGCCTTTCTCAAAGGCGGCCACGTAGGTGATGGGCTTGATCGAGGAGCCAGGCTGACGCGTGGCGCTGATCGCCATATTGACCTGGCCGTCAATGGCATCGTTGTAGAAATCCGGTGAGCCGACCATGGCGAGGATTTCGCCGGTCGAGGGCACGATGGCGACCAGGGCGCCGTTGTGGGCATTGTGGTCGGCCAGGGCAGCCACCTGCCGGGCGACGATCTCCTGGGCGGTATCCTGCAAGGTGGGGTCGAGCGTGGTCACCACGGTGAAGCCGGCGCGGTAGAGGGTTTGCGAATCGTACTGGCTTTCCAGCAACGAGCGCACGTAGTTGACCCAGTGCGGATAGCGCATCTCGATGACCGGCGGGGAGAAATTATGGGCTTCGATTTCGTTGTAGGCAGCGACAGCCGTCGTGGCGTCCACGCAGACCGGCTCCGGGCTGTTGCTGACCTGGATGCAACCGCGCTCCTGGCTGAGTTGGTACATCAGCGTAAGCACCTGCTTGAGGCGTTCCAGCGTGGCCTCGCGGTTGGTGTAGATATCGTAGGTGGCGGGGGATTGCGGCAATCCGGCCAGGAAGGCGGCCTGGGCGAGGGTGAGTTGGTCGGCGGTGGTGCCGAAGTAGGTCTCGGCAGCGGCTTCGATGCCGTAGGCCAGGTTGCCGTAGTAGGTCTCGTTGAGGTAGAGTTCGAGGATTTCGTCCTTGCTGTAGCGGCGGGTGATTTCGGCGGCCAGGATAATCTCGCGCGCTTTGCGGCGGTAGGTGCGCTCAAAGCGCTCGTCCTTGAGCAGGATGAGGCGCGCCAGTTGCTGGGGGATGGTGGAGGCGCCGGAGACGATTCTGCCGCTGGTGTAGTTTTGCCACAGGGCGCGCAGCAGGGCGAAGATGTCGAAGCCGGGGTGGGAGTAGAAGTCCTTATCTTCGGTGGCGATGGTGGCGGCGACCATGTAGGGAGAGATGCGTTCCAGGGGGACGTAGGTGCGCCGCCCGGCGTTGGGGTCTACGATCTCATAGAGCAGGTTGCCGTTGCGGTCGAGGATGCGCGTCGTCTCAAACTGGGAGGCGCGGGCGCGCAGGTCGTCTACGTTGACGTTTTCGAGCGTTTTGGCAATGGCGTAGTACTGGTACAGGCCGATGGAGGCCAGGAGCAGGCCCAACGCGACGAGGAGGAAGAGGCCGACGATCAGGCCGCGCAGGAGACAGCCCAGTCCCTTACGCCAGTCGGGTGGGGAAGGCGGACGCCGATGACGCCTCGCGGCGGGACGACGGGCCGGGCGCGAGGCGGTGGGAGCGGAGGAGGGGGCGTAGGCGGCGGGCGTGACGCGCGTCGCGTCCACATCGATTTCGTCTACGCGGCGCGGCAGGGGCATCCCGTCCCGGTCCAGGGCG
>RFJH01000241.1 GCA_003694975.1 Anaerolineae bacterium
CCCTCCTGGCCGACGGTCCCCAGCCGGTACCCGTGATCCTCCAGCGGCTCAACCTGCTTTCGGCGGTGCAAGTCGACGCGGGGGAGCTGTTCCGTCGCGAGATCCTGGCCCGAGCCGGTCTGACCCCCACGGATCTGCTGCACGTGGAAGGCCGCATGGGACTGTGGTCACAGCGGGCTGCAGCGAATGCGCTCGAAGCCTTTGCGCGCATGCAGTGGCGAGAGCCCGATGAGATCCGCCGGCACGTCTGGACGCGCATGACCGAGACCATCATAGCTGCCATCCTTTCCTTTCTCAGCGCGCACGAGATGCCGCCCGCGACCGTGGCGGACATGGGCCGCTGGCTTTTCGAGAATGCGCTCTATCGCCTGCACCCGCATCTGGAGACGCGCTTCCACCTGAAGGTGCCCATCATCGGCATCGGTGCTCCTGCCGGCATCTTCCTGCAAGACGTGGCCCGGCACCTGCACACCGATCTCCTGCTGCCCGAGAACTACCCCGTGGCCAACGCCGTAGGTGCGGTAGCCGGCAACGTCATGGTGAGCGAGGAACTGCTGGTCTACCCCCGTTTGTCGGATGATGGGCTGGAAGTGCTGGGCTACTATGTGCAGACCAATGAGGGCCGCGAGACCTTCGAGGAGCAGGAGGAGGCGCTATCCGAGGCCAGGCGTCTGAGCCGGGAGCGGGCTCTGGCAGCGGCACTGCGTGCGGGCGCAGATGATCCCCAGGTCGTGCTTGAGGAGGAAGCGGACGGGCTGGATACGGTGCGCGTGCGCGCCAAGGCCATGGGGAACCCGCGGCTGGCCAATGCCGGCAGCAGGCCGGCCGCAGCGTGATGCGCGTGCGGAGCCTCTCTGCCGCGTAGCCATCGCGTGCCCCGGCTCCGCCACCGACAGGAAGAAAAATCTCTCCTGCGGCGGCTATTCCCGGACCGCTATGAAATGCACGAATTGCTGCGCCAATTCGCCCAGGAGAAGCTGCGAGAGGTGCCCGATGAGGAGAGCCGGATTCGGCGCCGGCACTGTGCCTATCATGCGGCCTCTCTTTCTCAAGGCGCAGTGCCGTTTGCAGAAGTGACACACCCGGAGACCCCGAATGAAATCGCGCACGAAATCGACGACCTGCGCGCAGGCTGGCAGTAGTGGGTGCAATAGAGACGGGCGGGCATCGCCCTGACCCTGAACACCGTCGACGGCGCTGTGTCAGGGCCCTGGGCCTGGTCTAGAAGGTCAGACAGCTCCTCAAAGCAGCTCTGGAAATCGCACCGGAAATCCATGGTGATGGAGGTACTTGTTGAGTCCGTCTTGCTCTTTGCGGAGGAGGGAAAGGGCTCCAGACACCCGTGCCTTCGTCCTGAGTCACCCTGCTCGCGCGGCTCGGTCACGGGACACGACGAAAGATCTCCTGACGAATTGCTCCTATCAATGGCCTTCTACGGTGGCTACCATTGCCCAAGAGGAGGGGAAGATGAGAAAGCTTGAAGCAGTGGTGGCCAGGTATCCTCATGAACTATCCCAGCGCATATACTGTGTCCCCTGGCTGGACAGTGGCCGGTTCCTGCCCTGGGCGTAGAAGCAGCAGAAAACCCCGCCGGCCGTTGTTCAGGAATTGAAGGATGGTCTTCAATTCTGCGGCCGGCAAGCGCTTATCCTGGCTTTGTGCTGCGAAGTGACTGAACTCCTCGCAGGGAGCGGCAAAACACACAAAATCGAGGTATGCCAGCTCCCCGGTTTGAGCGTTTTCTATGGCGATCCCACTCTCCAGGTCCTCTGTCCAGACTTCTCGCTCGCATTCGATGATGATGTTCTCCCCTGCGATGCCGTCCACCATGTGCTCCCCGAAGCGGGCACGCATGGCCTGGTAATGCGAGGTAAAGCCGATGCACACCAGGTCATCGTCATCATAGGCTTTGTCGGGGTGATCCAGGTGGTGGATATCTAGCACGCGTTCCCCCTGCGGCGTGACCGCTTCGACGCCGCGGGAGGTGATCGTCAGGCGGTCGACCACCATCCGCCGGCTCGCATCGTAGAAATATCCATGTGGTGTTTCAATAATCAGGCCGTTGGGCTGTAATTGCACCAGTTTGACGCGTCCCAGTTCACGCATAATCGCTCTCCTCAGTTACTGCATCTCGCTTTCTGCGGCTTTCAGGATGTTTCGTAGTTCGCCCCGCCACTTGGGGCGGATGGGCTGGATGGCCGTCATGATGACCGGATGGCATGCAGGATATCGGCGCGGTGTTCGGCGTCGTGTTTGATCATGGTTTCCACCAAGCCGGCGATGTCGCCGCGCTCGTCGCCCCAGGGGTACAGCATGTCGCCGGGGAAGCGCTCGGGCGGGATCGCCTCGATGGCGGCTTTGAACTCGGCTCGCGCCCCCTCCCACTCCGATAGAATCTGCTGCGTGGAGAGCTGGCGTTGCGCCGCGACCGCCTGTTCGTTGAACGCGCTCTCGTCATCACCGATGTCGGGGGTGAGATATACCTCTCCGGCGAGGAAGGCGCGCAAAGCCTTGGCGATCTCCCGATCCCAGGTGGCAATGTGGCCGATGATATCGCGGATTCGCCAGCCGGAATCGGCATACACGACCGTTTCCAGATCCACCCCCTCCAGGGTAGCCCGCAAGGATTCGTGGGATTCGGTCAATCGCCTCAATAGGGTCTGTTTTACATGAGAGTTCATCTTTGGTCTCCTAATGCCGTCCACGCAATTCATGGTTGACGAGGCGTCCGCTCTGGCAAACCTGGGGGCCGGGTGTGCCAGCATATCCTCCTGAGAGGGGTGTTTTTCATGGCGCATGGGACGTACTCTACAATCAGCATAGCGCCGTCGGCCAATGGGATATTCTCGGTTGTGCTATGCGCGTATTCTCAGGCCCTTGGGGTCGTACATTGGGCGCAGCGAAGCCCTGGCAGGATAGCGTTCGCCGGCGATGTCGATCTCATAGCGCCCGCTGGTGATGAATTCTTTGGTGGCACCCCCTTCATTCTCCACGAACCCCATGCCCATGGCGCCGCCGAGCGTGAAGCCATAGCCACCGGTTTGCAGATGGCCGACGATCTTGCCATCGCGGTAAATCACCTCGTGGCCGTAAAGCAGCGGTTCCGGGTCCTCCAGCAGGAATTGCACCATGCGGTATTTGGGCGGCCCGCTATCGATGTGGCGCAAGAGCGCTTCCCGCCCAATGAAGCCGCCGGGCTTGTCGAATTTCACAAAGCGAGTCAGGCCGGCCTCCCACGGCGTATCCATGTTGTCCACATCATGGCCGTACTCGAGGTAGCCTTTCTCGATCCTCAGCGTGTTGAGCGCCTGGAAGCCGGCGTGACGCAGGCCGAGACCCTCTCCCGCCTCCACCACGGCTTCGTACACGTGCGCCGAGAACTCCGCCGGGATGTAAAGTTCCCATCCCAACTCGCCTTCATAGGTGACGCGCAGAGAGAGCACGCGGGCGTAGTTGACGTCGATCTCCTGGGCGGACATGTAGGGGAAGGCCTCGTTCGACAGATCCGCGGAGGTGATCTTGCTCAACAGGGCGCGCGAGTTTGGCCCCTGGATGTTGAGCAGCGTGTAGGCGGAGGTCATGTCGGTGACGAAGACGTGCGCACCCTCGGGGATGTGCCTGTGCAACCAGTGAAGGTCGCGGCGGTAGAAGTCGCCGGCGCTGACAATGAAGAATTTGTCCTCTGCCAAGCGGGTGACGGTCACGTCTGCTTCTATCCCACCGCGCTCGTTGAGCCACTGGGTATACACAACCTTGCCCAACGGCACGGCCACATCGTTGGCGCAGATGCGGTTGAGCACCTTCTCGGCATCGCGGCCCTGCACCAAGAACTTGGACATCGAGGTGACATCCATGAGGATCACTTTCTCGCGGCAGGCCTGGTGCTCCTCTGCCAGATACGGGAACCAGTTTTGCCGCCCAAAGGTGTACTTCTCCACTTTGGGTTCGACCCCCGGCGGGGCATACCAGTCGGGAATTTCCCAGCCCATCCCCTCGGTGAAGAAAGCGCCCGCGCGCGCCAGATGCTCGTGGATGGCGGTTCGGCGCACGTTGCGGGCGGTCTGCATGGTGGTGTTGGGGAAGATGAGTCTGTACTGCCACCCCAGGGTTTCTACGGTGCGGTCGGCCAGGTATCGTTTGTTGTTTTGGAAGGGGAAGGTGCGGGCGATGTGGATTTCGGTGACTTCGACCGGGGCGATACCGTCCACGATCCATTGGGCCATCACCCGGCCCACGCCCCCGCCCATCAGAATGCCCAGTGAATTCATCCCCGCGGCCACATAGAAATTCTTCAGTTCGGGTGCCTCGCCCATCAAGAAGCCGCCATCCGGGGTAAAACTCTCCGGGCCGCAAAAGAACTTGCGGATGCCCGCTTCTCTGAGGATTGGAACGCGCTCCATGGCGATCTCGATATAGGGCATCATGCGATCCCAGTCGGGCTTGATCTCGCCGAAAGCGAAATCTTTGGGGATGCCGTCTACCCCCCAGGGAGCGGCCACCGGCTCGAAGAAACCCACCAGCAGCCCGCCGACTTCTTCGCGGAAATAGGAATAGCGCCCGAAATCCTCGATAATCGGCAGGTCAGGATGCACGCCTTCGATGGGTTCGGTGAGCAGGTAGTAATGCTCTGCAGCCTGAAGGGGGACACAGACCCCGGCCATCTTGCCGATTTCCCGCGCCCACAGGCCGGCACAATTGACCACGATCTCTGCTTCGATTTCCCCTTTGTTGGTGATCACACCGGTGACGCGCCCATTCTTCTGCTTGATGCCGGTGACCTCGGTGTCCTCGCAAATGCGGGCGCCACCCATGCGAGCGCCTTTTGCCAGCGCCATGGTCACATCCACGGGGTTGGCGCGGCCGTCCTCGGGGGTGTAAAAGCCGGCCAGTACATCGCTCACATCCGCCAACGGCCACAATTCCTTGACCTCGGAGGGGGAGATTTCCTGGTAATTGACACCGTGCTTGCGGGCGATCACCGCCATGCGGCGGCGTTCCTCCAGCCATTCTTCGGTGCAGGCCAGCTGCAAGTAGCCAACGGGCTTGAAGCCTGTGGATTGGCCGGTCTCCGCCTCCAGCGACTTGAGCAACTCGCGGGTATAGGTGGACATTTCCACGCCCAGTTCCCATTCACTGGGGGTGACGATCAACCCGGCGGCGTGCCAGGTGGTGCCGGAGGTCAATTGCTTGCGCTCCAGGAGCAGCACATCGCGCCAGCCCAACTTGGTCAGGTGGTAAGCGACACTGCAACCGATCACCCCACCGCCGATGATCACGACCTGGGCGTGAGAGGGTAATTTGCTCGCGACTGAATCGGTCATGGCTTCGCCTTTTTTGAAAGTGGTCAGCAGCGTACCCTACTGAGATTGGGGTCATAGAAGGGACGCAGGGAGGCTTTCGCCGGGTAGCACACGCCGGCGATTCCGATTTCGTAGGAACCGTTCTTGATGAAGTCCGGCGTCGCCGGGCCCTCGTGGTTCTCCACTGCGCCCACGCCCACGGCGGCGCCCAGTGTATGCCCGTATCCACCGGCGCGGATATACCCTACGGGGACGCCGTCACGGTAAATAATTTCGCCGTAGTGCAGCAGCGGTTGCGGGTCTTCCAGCAAGAATTGAACCAGTCGGTATTCCAACCCGGCTTCTTTGCGGCGCAGCAGCGCCTCCCGCCCGATGAATCCTCCCGGCTTGTCGAATTTCACAAAGCGGCTCAACCCCGCTTCCAGAGGCGTATCGGCGTTGTCGATATCGCCGCCGTAATCGCGGTAAGCCTTCTCCAGGCGCAGCGTATTCAGAGCCTGCAAGCCAAAGAACTTCAAACCGAATTCTTCCCCCGCCTCCACCAGCGTATCGAATACGTGTAGAGAGAACTCGGTGGGGATGTACAACTCCCAGCCCAACTCACCCACGTAGGTTACGCGCAGTGCCAGCACGAGGGCGTAGCCGATGTCAATCTCCTGCATGGTGAGGTAGGGGAAGGCTTCGTTGGACATGTCGGCGCTTGTCACTTTGCTCAACAGTGCCCGCGAATTGGGTCCCTGTATGCTCAAAACGCTGTATGCGGAGGTAATGTTGGTGAAGCCGAGGTGCGCCTCCGGCGGGGTGTGCCGTCGCAACCAGGCCTCCACGGCGCGGGTTGTGCCGTCAGAAGTGAGGATCAGGTAGCGGTCTTCGGCCAGGCGGGTGACGGTGAGATCGGCCTCGATGGTGCCGGTTTCGTTGAGCCATTGGGTGTACACTACCCTGCCCACCGGCACGGCCACATTGTTGGCGCATATGCGGTTAAGCACTCTTTCGGCATCGCGGCCCTGGACCAGGATTTTCCCCATCACGGAGTAATCTAGCAAGCCCACGTTTTCGCGAACGGCACGGTGTTCGGCGGCTGCGTATTCGAACCAGTTCTGCCGTCCCCAGGAATAATCCACGCGGGGCTCAACGCCTGGTGGGGCGAACCAGTCGGGGGATTCCCAGCCGGCGTACACGCTGAAATACGCGCCGGCTTTTGCGAGCCGGTCGTGAAAGGCCGATTTGCGCGCCGGGCGGGCGGTCTGGAATTGCCGGTTGGGATAGCCAACCTCGAACATGTACCCGAGGACCTCCACTGCTCGGTCGCGAAGATACTTGGGGGTGTTTTCGAAGGGCAGTGTACGGGCGATGTCGATTTCGGTGACGTCTACCTCTGGTACGCCGTCCGTGATCCATTGCGCCATCACTCTGCCGGCCCCACCACCCATCAGGATGCCCAAGGAGTTGAACCCCGCGGCGACATAGAAATTGTCCAGTTCCGGAGCCAACCCCATCATGGGTTCCAGATCGGGGGTAAAACTCTCCGGGCCGCAGAAGAATTTGTGCACCCCGGCGTTTTCCAGCACAGGAATGCGCTTCATGGCCTCTTCCAGATAAGGCATCATGCGCTCCCAGTTGGGCTTGATCTGGCCGAAGACAAAATCCTGGGGCACGCCGTCCAGCGCCCAGGGTGCGGAGACCGGCTCGAATATCCCGAACAGGATGCCGCCCACTTCCTCGCGGTAGTAGGCGTACTTGTCCAGGTCGACCAGCACAGGGAGATTGGGATGGACGCCCTCGATGGGTTCGGTAACCAGGTAGTAGTGCTCGGTGGGTTGCAAGGGGACCTGTACGCCGGCCATGGCGCCGATCTGGCGTGCCCACATGCCTGCGCAGTTGACCACCACGTCGCAGCGAATCGTCCCGCGGGTGGTGTGGACCGCGGTCACGTCGCGGCCTTCAATCTTGAACCCGGTTACCGGCGTGTGCTCGAAGATCTGCACGCCGCGCATGCGGGCGCCTTTGGCCAGAGACATGGTCACGTCGATGGGGTTGACGCGCCCATCTGCGGGCGAGTAGAATCCGGCGAGGATGTCGTCCGTGGCCGCCAGCGGCCAGAGCTCGCGCACCTTCTGCGGAGGGATCTCCTCCATGAGCGCGCCGAAAAAAGTATCGAAAGCAGCAATGCGGCGATATTCTTCCACCCGGTCCGGTGTGCTGGCGACAACGAGCATGCCGACGTTCTTATATCCTGTTGCCAGTCCGGTCTCGTCCTCCAAAGTGCGGTACAATTCCAGGGTGTACTTGGTGATGTCAACTGAGGTTTCGCTGAAAAAACCGCCCGCCTCGATGAGCCCGGCGGCATGCCAGGTGGTGCCGGAGGTCAACCGGGCGCGTTCCAATAGGACCACATCCTTCCAGCCCCGCTTTGCCAGGTGGTAGGCTGTGCTGCATCCGATTATGCCGCCGCCAATGATGACGACACGGGCATGTTCAGGGAGTCCGCTTGCCGAAGGTTGTTGGGCCGTCATCTCAGTCCTCTAGAGTCTCTGCCGTGCGGTCGGCCACCGCCAGGATTTGATCCATCTCGCGTAACACCTCATCGGGCAGCGGTTGTGGGTGGTGTGTTTCGTAGATCTCGTTGAAGATTTCGATTGCCGTCTGGCGCGGATTGGGCGTCCGCCCGCTGGAGTCCGGGAGATGGAGGAGCGGCGAGTAGTGGAAATCGCGGATGTGCTCGCGAGTGTGCTTCTGGCGCAGGAAATGGCCGCGCGGTCCCACCGTTTTAATCACTTCCAACGTGGCGTCAAGGTCTTCGAACTCAAACTTCCGGTACACTTCGTGCACATAGCGGGCAATCTCGCTATCAAGGATGATCTGTTCGGGGTAGAGAATCATCGAAGAGCCGGTGAGCCCCATGTAGCCACAGATCTCCCCGCCGGCCAGTGGGATCTGTGCGCTACCGAAGCCGGCCTCGAAAGCGGATTGCCAGCCGATCTCCTCCGCATCACTGCTGAACGAACCGCCGCCCAGGCTGGGCACATTCCAGGCATGGGCCAGTTGTACGGCGATCAGCGAGGTCGGCAGGGGCGCATCGCCGATGTAGCCGCCGGTACGCGGGTTCATAAGAGAGGTGATGATCGAGTGGAATACCGGTGTTCCGGGATGGGCCAACTGCATCAATACCATGGCACTGACCACCTCGGCGTCGCCCACCACCAGCGCGCCGAGCAGCGAGGCCGGCGCGGTGGAGCCGATGGTAGGCATGGCCATGAAGCTGGTGGGGATGCCCGCTTCGGCGTAGACCAGGGCGGTTTCGATGCCGTTCTTGTCCTGCGCCAGCGGGGCGATGGTGCAGATGTTGGCGCAGATGGGGGGGCGTCTGCGCCGTTCTGCCTCGCTGCCGGAGACGACGGTAGCCAACTCCACGATGGCAGGCGCCAGCTTGGGGTGGATGGTGGTGCCGCCGCGTACGTGCTTGAGGGTGTTGGTCAGCCCGGCGTGACACTCGTGTAGGGGCGCGGCTTTGCCGTAATCCTGAGCGCTCACCAGCGGCCAGAAGAAACTGACAAAGGGCAGCGCGTCGCTGATGCGGGCCATCATGGCGACATCCTCTTTGCGGGAGGAACGCTTTTGGCGTGTGTGAGGGTCGATCACATGTACGCCGCAGCCGTCGGTCGCCAGATAGGAAGCCGAGCCATCCAGGGTGAGATCGAAACGCTCCTCTCGTCCGGCCAGCACGAAACTGCGCGGCGCGGTGGACATTGCTCTGGTCACCAGGTCGGGTGGAAGACGCACGATGCTTGTCTTCCAATCCACCGCCGCGCCGTGATCGGCGAAAATCTGCAACGCCTTCGGGCTGGGGAAGTACACCCCCACCTCGGACAAGATTTGCAAAGTGGCGTTCTTCAACGTCGCCAGTTCGGAGGGGGTGAGCACCTCAATTCTGTAGGGAGAGACAATCGGAATGATATCGGGGGTTGGTGAGTACATGGTTCCTCTCAGAATTGGCGCTTCCATTCTTCGAGCCAACGCTCGACGATCACTTTGGAAAACCGCGCAATTGTCGGACTGCTGTTACGGTCCACGATCGCTTCATCAGTACCTTGCTCATTGCTTGGCGGCCTTGATCGCGTCGTTGAAGATGTTCAGGGTTTCGTTGACATCTTCTTCGCTCAAGGCATAGCACAGGAACCAGGGTTCGCGTGCATCGCCATCGGGTTGCACCCCGCGCTGAATCAGCTCCAGGACCAGTCTTTCGTAGAGCTCGCCATCGCCTCGGAAATAATCCCGGAAGTCGTGTGGCTCCTCCTCAATCCCCAAGACAATCCCAAACATTGGGGGAAGGCCGGGGAGGTAATGGGGAATATCCGCCTCCGTCAGCACTTCCCGGATTCCGTCCATCAAAGCCCGGCCGCGACGGTTGATGGTCTCGATGACCGGTAGGGCTTCGAGCGTTTCCAGGGTGGCAATACCGGCGACCGCGGCTACTACGTTTCCGGAATAAGTGCCACCGTGGGCCATGGCACCGGGCTCGATGGTCATCATCACCTCTTCTTTGCCGGCGATAGCGGCGATGGGAAAGCCGTTGCCCAAAGACTTGGCGTAGGTCACCAGATCGGCCCGGACGCCAAAGTACTCTTGCGCACCGCCGTTGGCAATGCGGAAACCGGTTTTGACCTCATCGAAGACCATGACGATGCCGTATTGGTCGCACAACTCGCGGATCTTCTCCAGGAAGCCGGGGCGGGGCATAATGCCGGCGGCGTTCCCAAGTAGCGGCTCGATGAAAATGGCGGCGATGTCGCCCCATTGCGCGGCTATGGTTTTCTCCAGGCGTTCGAAGTCGTTGAAGGGCAGGTTGATAACGTACTGGGAGATCCCTTTGGGGATGCCGGAGGTGGCGGGCGCGTTGATGGGATTGCGCCGGGAACCCAAAGCGCCGGGGTGGGCGGAAGCGGTGCTAAACATGAAGTAGTCCGCCATACCGTGGTATTGCCCCTCGAACTTGATGAACTTCTCTCGTCCGGTGTAAGCGCGGGCGATGCGCAACGCATGCATGGTGGCTTCGGTGCCGGTGTTGGTCAGACGAACCTTATCCACTTTACACATACGCGCGATGCGCTCACAGAGTTCGATTTCGTAAGGTGTCGTCCAGGCGAAGACGGTGCCATCGCCAATCGCTTCTTGCACGCGTTCGACAACGGCGGGATAACCATGCCCCAGGATGATGGGGCCGAAGCCCAGGCGGTAGTCGATGTACCGCTTTCCGTCGGCATCCCAGATATAGGCTCCTTTCCCACGGGTAGCGATCAGCGTGTCGTCATCTCCCCAATAGCGGAAATTCGAATTCACCCCGTAGGGGATGACCGCTTTCGCTCGATCAAACAATATGCGATCCTTTTCTCCTTGCAAACTCATGACTTACTCCTCTGCAAATGGATGTAGGTGAAAGGGCTCAGGGAGAGCACGGCAATGCCTGCCCCAAGCCCATGACTTTCGCTTTGCGGTAGGCTTCCGGCAGAATGGCGGCATATTCGCCCCAGATTCCCAGAGCCATATACACGATGATCTCTTCGGGGGTTTCGCGCCCCGGTACTTCTCCAGCGACGATCCGCGGCCATTCGGCGTACACATCCTCCAACGAGAACTTGTCCTCTTCCGCCAGGGCTACGAGCTCCGGCAGGCGGGGGCTGACATATTTCCAGCAGTCCACGATCACCTTATCAGCTTTGGTGATCACGTCGTGCGCCACCTCCTGATACGAACCCAGGCGGGCGATGAACGCCCCCGGCTGCAACCAGGCGTGCTCAAACAATGCCTGGTTGCCGGTGGTCACGGTGAAGATGATGTCGGACT
This sequence comes from Anaerolineae bacterium, assembly GCA_003694975.1. Taxonomy (GTDB): domain Bacteria; phylum Chloroflexota; class Anaerolineae; order Anaerolineales; family Villigracilaceae; genus J097. The sequence goes on from RFJH01000241.1 coordinate 11,145, forward strand.
TCCTGACCACCGCCTCCCGGTCCTCCAGCGCCACGGCATCCACCGGGAACCCCAAGATC
>RFJH01000242.1 GCA_003694975.1 Anaerolineae bacterium
GTGTGGTAGGTCACGCGAAAGGCTACCTCGGCGGTGTAGGGGTTGGTCAGGACGGAGAGGATTTCGTAATCCAGGGTTTCGAGGCTCATGGCCGCCATGGCCTCTTTGTAGCGCGCGATAAAATCCTCTTTGCTGATGGCGTTCTGGCTGACGGCGGTCAGCATATCGTACATCACGGCGTATTGCTCGCTTTTCCAGGCGCTGAGGAAAGCGCGCACGGCAGCCTCGGCGTCCGGCGGGGACGTGATGGTGACGTTCGGGCCGGGCAGAGTGGCCGTGGCCGCCGGTTGGAAGAAGGGGAGACCCCCGTCCGGCGTCGTTCCACAGGCAACGAGCAGGATGAGGAGAAGAAAAGCGATAACGTGCGGGATGGATCGCATCATTCGATACCTTCAAACGGTTGTTGGGTGTTCGACGCGAGAACAACGTGGGCGATAGGGCAGGTGACCTGTAGCGCCTCCTGGCACGTCGCCGCCACGTCGTTGGGCGGGGTCAGGCCAAACGAGCGCATGGCGCGCCTCAAGTGGCAGAGGGGCAACCCCATTACACCGGCAAAGCACCCTTCCAGACGCTCGACCGGTCGAAAGAGGGGGTGCTGGATGGCATAGGCCCCGGCCTTGTCCAGCGGGTCACCGCTGCGGACGTAGGCTTCGATCTCCTCGTCGCTATAGTGCCGCATGGTCACATCGCTGACGCATAGGTCGGTGAGCAACCCGTTCTCTCGAGGGCGGAGCAATGCCAGGGCGGTGTAGACCTGGTGCACCCGGCCGCGCAGCCTTCGCAGCATGGCGGTCGCTTCGTCCGCGTCGCGGGGCTTTCCCAGGATATCACCGGCCTCTACTACGGTGGTGTCTGCGGCCAGGATAACCCGGTCGCGGTGCGCGGCGCGTCCGGCCAGGGCGAGTGCTTTCGTCCGGGCCAGGCGCACGACGTAATCGGCAGGTTTCTCGCCCGCGCGAGGGCGTTCGTCCACGTGCGCCGGAGCGACCTCAAACGTCCAGCCGGTCAGAGAGAGCAGGGCGCGTCGTCGCGGCGAGTTCGAGGCCAGGAGGATGAGGGGGTGCTCAGGCACGCGGGCGATTCTAACACAGTCTATGCCTCTGACCGACATCGTGATTGGATTATCCTCCTCCGTTGGTCATATCTCGCTGGTCGAGCCGTGCCGGTCGTTGTAAAATGGAGGTGGCGCGCTGGCGCGGCGCAAACCCAGAAAGGAGTTTTGGAGGCGAACGTGAAGGAACTTAAAGAACGCATTCTGCGTGAGGGGAAAAACCTCGGCAACGGCATTCTCAAAGTGGACGGTTTCATCAATCATCAGGTAGACCCTACCTTGATGGACGCCTGCGGGCGCGAACTCGCCCGCCGCTTCAAGGACGTGGGAGCGACCAAAGTGCTCACGGCGGAGATTTCCGGCATCGCGCCGGCCTTGATGACGGCCATGCACCTCGGCCTGCCGGTGGTCTATGCGCGCAAGCACAAGCCGATTACCATGCCCGATCAGGTCTATCTCACGCTGGCCCCCTCGCACACGAAAGGGCGCACGGTGGAGTTGATTATCTCGCCGGAATACCTGGCCGGAGGGGAACGCGTACTTATCATTGATGATTTCCTGGCCTCCGGCGCGACCATCCTCGGCCTGGTGCGCCTGGCGGAGGCCGCCGGCGCGGTGGTGGTGGGCATCGGCACCCTGATTGAGAAGGCCTTCGAGGGCGGGCGCGAGGCACTCAAGCCTCTGGGGGTGCCCGTCGAGTCCCTGGCCTGTATTACCCGCATGGAGGGGAACGAGATCCTCTTTGCCGATTGACCTATGGCGTCCGAGGCGATTGCCATTCTGGATTTCGGTTCGCAATACGCGCAACTGATCGCCCGTCGCGTGCGCGAGGCGCACGTCTATTGCGAACTCTTCCCCTGGGATACACCGCCCGAACGCGTCCTGGCGCTCGCGCCGCGCGGTTTCATTCTCTCCGGCGGACCGGCCTCGGTCTACGCGCCGGGCGCGCCGCAGGTGCCGGACTACGTGCTGGATTCGGGACTCCCCGTCCTCGGCATTTGCTACGGGATGCAGGCCCTCGCCCACGCCCTGGGCGGGCGCGTGGACCCCTCCGCGAAACGCGAATACGGCCCGGCGACCGTCCGCACGGTGCGCCCCAACCCGCTCCTCCCTGAGGGGGAATACCCCGTCTGGATGTCGCACGGCGACCGCATCACGCGCCTGCCGGAGGGTTTCCTCGTCCTGGCCGCATCGGAGCACAGCCCCGTCGCTGCGATGGGCGACCCGGCGCGCGGCTACTACGGCGTGCAGTTCCACCCCGAAGTGCATCACACGCCGAACGGCGCGGAGATTCTGCGGCGCTTCGTGGTGGAGATTTGCGGGGCGCGCCCTGATTGGACCCCCGCCTCGATCATCGAGAGCAGTGTGCGGCGTATTCGCGAGCAGGTGGGAGATGAGCGCGTGCTGGCGGCGGTCAGCGGAGGGGTGGATTCCTCGGTCGCGGCCGCGCTGGTGCATCGCGCCGTGGGAGACCAACTCGTGGCCGTCTTCGTGGATACCGGTCTGCTGCGCGAGGGCGAGCCGGAGCAGGTGGTGCGCGTCTTCCGGGAGCATCTGGGCGCGGAGTTGGTCGCCGTGGACGCCTCGGACGAGTTCTTCGAGGCCCTGCGCGGCGTGACCGACCCGGAAGCGAAACGGCGTATCGTGGGCGAGAAGTTCATCCGCATCTTCGAAGCGCAGGCGAAGCGCCTGGGGCAGCCGCGCTTCCTCGTCCAGGGGACGATTTACCCGGACGTGGTGGAATCCTCCGCGCCGGACCGCAACAAAGCGGAACGCATCAAGACGCACCACAACGTGGGCGGCCTGCCAGAGGATATGACGTTCGAGTTGGTCGAGCCGCTACGGTATCTCTTCAAGGACGAGGTGCGGGCGGTGGGGGAGGCGCTCGGGTTGCCGGAGACGCTCGTCTGGCGGCAACCGTTCCCGGGTCCGGGGCTGACCGTGCGCTGCCTGGGCGAGGTGACGCGCGAACGGGTAGTGCGTCTGCGCGCGGCGGATGCCATCTTGCTGGAGGAGTTGTCCAGAGCGGGGTTGTTGGGGAAAGGGGGGATGGTCGCCCAGGCGTTCGCCGTGCTCCTCCCCGTCCGTTCGGTGGGCGTGATGGGAGACCAGCGCACCTATCAGGAGGCGGTCGCCCTTCGCGCCGTGACAACCGAGGATTTTATGACCGCCGATTGGGCGCGCCTGCCGCATGAGTTGCTCGGAACGGTGGCCAATCGTATAGTAAACGAA
>RFJH01000243.1 GCA_003694975.1 Anaerolineae bacterium
GCGTCCGGCGAATCCAGCGCCAGGATGCGCCCTCCATCCAGGATGGCCACGCGGTCACACAAGGCTTCGGCCTCATCCATGTAATGCGTGGTCAGTACCACCGTAGTGCCCTGCTCTCGAATGCGACGCACCAGGTCCCACATCGCCCGCCGTGCCTGGGGGTCGAGACCGGTGGTCAGTTCATCCAGAAAGACCAGTTGGGGGCGATTGAGCAAAGCCAGCACGACGAACAAACGCTGCTTCTGTCCACCGGACAACTCACTAAAAAACGTCTTGCGTTTTCCTCCCAAGCCAACTTCTTCCAGGAGCGAAGACCAATCGTCTCCTGCCCCATAGAACGAGGCAAACAGGTCGCAGGCTTCGGCAACGCGCAGACGCGCCGGCAGCGCCCCTTCTTGCAACTGGATGCCAATCACCTGGCGCAGGGCACGTCCTTCCCGCCAGGGGTCCATCCCCAACACGCGTGCCGTGCCAGAGGTCGGCGCGCGCAATCCTTCCAGGCACTCCACCGTGGTCGTCTTTCCCGCACCGTTAGGCCCCAGAAGTCCGAAGATCTCCCCCTCTTCCACGCGGAAGGAAATGCCATCCACGGCGACAAGCGCACCATACACCTTGCGCAACTCGTGGACTTCAATCGCGTTCATCGGGCGACCTCCTGATGAGTTGATTCATGAAATCCAGCATGGCCTGACGCGCCCGGCGACTCAGGCGCAGGTTGTCTTCCAGAGTCCCGCCCAGAACGATGCGCTCGACGATATAAGGCTGCGGCTCCTCATACAGGGTGGCGGTATGACCGGCGCCCTCCACGATGACGGTCTCCACAGGATACGGGAACGCCTGCGCGTTCAAACGCGCCACGATCTGGTCAATAAAGCGGTCGGAAGGCCACAGGCGGTCATCGCTGCCCGCGATGAGTAACACCGGTCCACGCACGCGTTCGACAGGGATGAAGGCCTCCGGCGAGGCACCATCCAGGCTATGCTCGAATTCATCCCGCAGCGAAACAGGAACACCGGCCATCATGCGCAACATATCCATGCTCAGCGCCGTGCTCAGGAACGGCAGCGGTTTCCCGTCATACGTCCACGCGCTGCGAGGGCCCTGGGAAAAGTCCAGCCCCGACCAGACGACGCTGCTGGGCGCGATGGCAATCACCCCGGCCACATCGGGGTGGTAGGCTGCGGTCAACAAGGCGGCTTCGCTCCCTCGCGAGGCACCCCAGACCAACACGCGCGTCGGGTCCACTTCAGGGCGATCACGGAGGGCATCTACGGCGGCGAGGAAATACTCTAACGGGATTTCCACCAGAGACCGGGGAAGGGACGCCTCACCAAAGTAGGCCAGCCCCAACGCGGCCACACCATGAGAAGCCCACCAGGATGCAACCTCCCGAGGGACACCTCCTTCCGAACCGCCCAAAACCAGGACGGCAGGAAATGGCCCCTCACCCTCTGGTCGGCAGTACACCCCAACCTGCTCCTCATGCAACTCCAGGCAGGTTACACCGGTTGCAAGGTGACGGCGAACAGCCCGGGCTTCCGCCAGAACACGCCCCTCTGCCTCCACCTGCACATGAACGGTATAGGGCTTCGCCGGGCGGAAGAAAGGGTGAGAAACGGATGCGACCGGACGCAGAGCAGACAACAGACCGTCCCCATCCGGCAGCGGAGCCGATGCCTCCACGGGCGCCTTGGCAGGCGCATCCACCACCCCTTGTGCGTCCGCCTGCCAGACCCCGCCGAACTCCCAACGGAGGCCATCCCGATCCTCCGTCCAGAGTCTCAGGGCGATGTGCTGTCCAGGGCGCAGACCGGTCACCCGTACACGCAAGAGCGTGTCCGCCAGTGCATCGAGCGGAGAGACCTCCAGGGTCACGTCATCGGGATAAGGTGAATCCCACGCAGGCCAGGAGGAGGGCACATCGTGGTAGGTCCAATCCCACTCCGACGATTGAGGGAACAGGATCAGGGTCAGCAAACCGATACACCCCAGGGCTGTGGCGACAAGTCCCAAAAGACAGGAGCGCCTCTTCAACACGTTATCCTCCTTCCACGATCCTCACGCCGACCCGATGATTTCCCGTAATGCCCGGACGTGGTTGGCGAAAGCCTGTCGTCCCTGCGGGGTAAGCGAGAGGTACGTACGTGGCCGTCGCCCAACAAAGGTTTTCTCAACGGCCACATAGCCTGCTTCTTCCAATTTGCGCAGGTGAGTCGCCAGATTCCCGTCCGTAAGCCCCAACAACTCACGCAAAGCGCTGAATTCCATCTGAGAATCATCATCCAGAGCGTTGAGAGCAGCCATAATCTGCAAACGCGCCGACTGGTGGATTATCTCGTCGAACCCTTCCATTGAAGCCTACCTCCACGTCTGCAACACGTACACACCGGCAACAATCAGGCTGCCACCGCCCAGAAAGGCCATCCACAAATTGAAGTAAGGGAGGAAAAGTAGATAGCCTGCCAGAATAAAGAGCGTGACAACCATTCCCAGGGTGGTGATAAAAGTGGAGCGATAGAGCAAGCCGGTGGTCACATACCCCATCATGGCGAAGAGAGAAATAAGCAACGAGAGTTGATCTCCGCTTTGGGGGCGAGCAAAGGCAATGATCAACGCGGCGTAGAAAACCCATGCCAGCCAGAACGCGCCAAGGAGCGCTCCCCCACCATTGCGGGAACGCACGCGGCGCCCCAGCCGCCATCCCACACCGAACGAGGCAAGCACGCCAAGCGTATCCAGAATAGCCCACAGCCAGCCGGTGTGTGCATTGTTGGGACCAATGAAATGAGCGCCTCCAAAGCCAAGCAGCCACACCACCCCCCAGATGATGAGGAAGTATGGCGCGCCACCGTGAGCGACCGCGCGTCGCATCCGCCGCGTGGTTTCTTCAATGAGCGCCAGGGCCTCTTTTGCTTCTTGAGGGGAAGGAGCATCCATGGTTCACCTCCAGTACCAGATAACTTTATTTCCTAATGTACTTTGTATTGCAAAGTATTATATAATGCAAAGAACTTTTTGTCAAGGGGGTCGACATTATGACCTTAATGCTGTGGCGCGTACAAGGGATGGGAGGTGATGGCTACACGAAAGAATGAGAAAATCCGCCTCCACAAGAAAGCAAATTGGTCTACAATAGAATGATGAACTATCCAATCCTTGAGTTCGACCCGGAGCGCCGGGCACTCATAGAACCGACACACGTCATCAAGCCACGAGACGTGCCGGAGCATTGCGTCATAACGTTCTTCCGCGAAATCATCGAAAAAGTTGTCGTAGAGCACCGGGCAAAAATACTGGCCGAGAACCGTTGGGAGGATGGACCACATCCCCTTTATGAGTTTGAGTACGGAGGGCGCCGTCTGGCCTTTTTCCATCCAGGTGTCGGCGCGGCGATGGCGGCCAATCTTCTGGAAGAGGTGATCGCCCTGGGATGTCGAAAATTCATCGCCTGCGGCGGCGCCGGCGTTTTGGAACCGGATCTGGCAGTAGGCCACCTCATCGTGGTGTCAGGAGCCGTGCGCGATGAAGGAGTTTCCTATCACTACCTGCCACCCGCTCGGGAAGTGAAAGCAAATCAGGTTGCCCTCGAAGTATTGTTAAAAGAATTAAACAGGCGCGGTCTACCCTACCGGCTGGGAAAAACGTGGACGACAGACGCCCCCTACCGGGAAACGCAAGGGAAAATTGCCAGACGAAGAGAAGAAGGCTGTTTGACGGTGGAAATGGAGGCGGCAGGGATGATGGCCGTTGCAGAATTTCGCGGTGTGACCTTCGGGCAAATACTGTACAGTGGAGATGATTTAAGCGGAACAGAATGGGACTCTCGCGAATGGCAAACCCGTTCCGCGATTCGCGAACAACTCTTCTGGTTGTGCGCCGACGTGTGCTTGAATTTGTAACCCATAATACGATTCCGGTCATTGAGCGCCTGCCGGGTTCGCTATGTAGCGAGACGGTGCATACCGGCCAGCGAATACCGCCCAACACCCCCGGAAAGGAGAGCGACTCACCATGAATGACAGTGCACAAAACAAAGACCGTCGCGGACCGAGATGGCTTCGAGTGATGCTCCTCGCAGTGGCCATTCTCACCTCCCCAATCTTATGCTGTACCGGCTCTCTGGTGCTGGAAGCCCTGCCCTCCTCCTGGCTTCCCGGACCACTGGCCTTCGCCACCACTCTCTTTGAAGGCGAGGTACGCGTGGAAAACAAAACCCCCCAAACTCTCTACCTGACCCCCATGACCACCGCCTACGGCGAACCGGTAGCGATACCACAAACTACATTCAGGCAACGGGATATCCCTCTCAAACCACAAAGTTCAATCACGCTAAAATACGATGCCGCCGATTTTCCTCTTGAGGGCATCGCGGTCTGCAAAACAAAAGACGATTGTCGTCTGCTGCCCGCCGACTCCCCAACAAATGTTTATGAAGTGCACACCTATGAAAGCCTCACTCCTCTGGATCCGACCTGGCAGGTAGCCCTTCAATCAACCCCTCGCTACAATTACATTTTGCTTTTCGTTATAGCAGTCAGCCTGATCCCCATTGCCTCGTTCGCGGCGTGGCTTTACCTTAACCGACGCGAACGACCTGCAACCTGATCCGACCCTCGCCACGAGAGCAAAGCCATGCCCAAGAAAACCTTCCGCACCATCCTTCACACCGCTCTGACACTCCAGGCGCTCCTCACCCTGGTCGCCTGCAACAGCGCGCCTGCCACATCATCTCCATCGCCCTTGCCTCCCACGCCTCCACCCCCTTCTCCCACCATCACCGCCACCACGGTGCCAACGCCCAGCCCCACCACACC
>RFJH01000244.1 GCA_003694975.1 Anaerolineae bacterium
CTGCCACGACCGGCCTCTCTTCCCACGAGGGCATCCTGATCGGCGCGGGCGCGCTGGGCGTGGTGCTGGTCCTCGCCGGCGTGTGGCTCTACCTGCGCGACCGCAGCCGTCTGGAAAAGGAGGAGGGCGAAGAAGCCGACCTTGAGGATCCCGACGAGGTGATGGATGCCATCATTGCTCTGGATGACCTCCACCGCGCCGGCGAACTCGGCGATGAGGCCTATCGTGCCCGTCGCGCCGAGTTGAAAGAGAAATTGCGCCGCCTGCTTCAGGAAGAGCAAGAGTAAGCCATGACGATGATCGAAGTCAACAAACTGGTGAAACGCTTTGGCCTGAAGACCGTGTTGCGTGGGATTGACTTTCGCGTGGAGCGCGGGGAGTTCGTTGCCCTGTTGGGGCCGAACGGCGCCGGAAAGACCACCTTCCTGCGCATCCTGGCCTCCCTCTCGCGCCCCTCGATGGGCGAAGTGCGCATCGCCGGATACCGCCTGCCTTCGCAGGCCTCCGCCGTCCGGCGCAGGTTGGGCGTGGTCTCCCATCAGCCGTTGCTCTACGGCGACCTGAGCGCCGAGGAGAACCTGCGTTTCTACGGACGGATGTACGCCCTCGACAATCTCGACCGGCGCATTGACGAGGTGCTGGAAATGGTCGGCCTGGCGGCGCGTCGTCGCGACCTGGTGCGTACCTTTTCACGCGGGATGCAGCAGCGCCTCGCCATCGGTCGCGCCGTCCTCCACGATCCGGACGTCTTGCTCCTCGATGAGCCGCACACCGGTCTGGATCAGGATGCCTGCGCCATGCTCGATCACGTCCTGCGCGATGTCGCCTCTCGTGGGCGTACCGTGGTGATGACCTCCCACGACCTGGCGCGTGCCGAAGACCTGGCCTCCCGCTTTGACATCCTCTCGCGCGGCCTCATTGTCGCATCTGCGCCGCGCCATGCGTTGCGAGAGGGCAACCTGCTCGATTTCTATCGCCGGGCACTGGAAAACTGACATGGACGACCTTCCCATTGAGAAAAGCGGTCCCTCGCCGTTCGCCCGTTTCCTGCGTGCTATCGCCGCCGTGGTGTGGAAGGACTTAGCCGCCGAGTTCCGCTCGCGTGAACTCCTCTCGGCGATGCTGGTCTTCTCCTTGCTGGTCATCCTGATTTTCAACTTCGCCCTTGAACTGAACGTCAAAGAACGCCGGGATGTGACCTCCGGGGTGCTCTGGGCTACGTTCGCCTTTGCGGGCACCCTCGGCCTGAACCGCTCGATGGCCGTGGAGAAAGACCGGGGCTGCCTGGATGGCCTGCTCCTGGCGCCTGTGGACCGCGCCGCGATTTACTTCGGCAAGGCGCTCAGCAACCTGGCTTTCATGCTCATCGTGGAGGCCGTCGTCCTTCCGGTGTATAGCGTGCTGTACAACGTCAACCTGTTCAGGCCCGGCTTGCTGATGGTGATTCTGCTTGGCTCGGTGGGCTACATTGCCGTCGGCACATTGCTTTCCACCATGTCCGTGCAGACGCGCACACGCGAGATCCTTCTGCCCATTCTGCTCTTCCCGGTCGTCATCCCGATACTGATTGCAGCGGTCAAAGCCAGTGGAGGCTACCTGAACAACCTCGGCATGGAGGAGATTTTGCCCTGGCTCAATCTGCTGATTGCCTACGATGTTATCTTCACAGCCATTGCCTTCATGGTCTTCGATTACGTAGTGGAAGAGTAAGGATGGGAGTTGAGATTAATTGATTGGAGATCGAGAGATGAACGCTAAACCACGTGCTTTGCTTATCCTGGATGTTCTTTCGGCCTTGTTGCTCGCGGCCGCGACGTACCTGGCGCTGATCTACGCGCCGCTGGAGGCCGTCATGGGCGCGGTGCAACGGGTGTTCTACTTCCACGTCGCCAGTGCCTGGATCGGCATGCTGGGCTTCCTCGCTGCCGGCGTGGCGGGCATCGCTTACCTACGCACCCAAAACCTGCGCTGGGACATCGTCGAGGTCGCGGCGGTAGAGATCAGCCTGGTTTTCTTCTTCATCGCCATCGTCCTGGGTTCGATCTGGGCGCGCCCGGTCTGGAACACATGGTGGACATGGGACCCCCGCCTGACCACTGCGGCCATCACCGAATTGATTTACATCGCCTACCTGATGCTGCGCCAGGGCATTGAAGATCCCAACCGACGGGCACGCTTTGGCGCGGTCTATACGCTTGTTGGTGCGGTGAGTGTCCCGATTACCTTCATGGCGATTCGCCTTTTCCGCACCATTCACCCTGTGGTCATCGGTTCTCAGAGTGCGGAGGCGCAGGGTGGCTTCAACATGACGGCGGATATGAAAGTGGCCTTTTTCTTTGCCCTGTTCGCTTTCACCGTCATCTTCGCCGACCTGCTCTGGAACCGCATCCGTCTGGGCCATCTGGCGCAAGAAGTTGAACAACGGAAACTCAAGGTGATGCAATGAACGGACTATTCCTCCTCCAACCCCCGCCGGATACTTCGGCCTACATGATTGCCGGCTATGCCATTTTCTTCACGGTCCTGGTGATTTACCTGCTCAGCCTCTTCCTGCGCTGGCAAAACCTGCGCCGCGACCTGAGCATCCTGGAAGACCTTGAAGACGAGAGCAAGCGCTGAGCCTCGATGAATAGAAAGCGACCCCGCTCTCGTGTTCGCTCCGAAGCGGGGTCGCCTGTTTACCCGCTCATTCCTTTTCCCCGATCACCGCGTTCACGGCGGCTTCGACGTCCATTTCATCACCCTGCAACCCCCACCAGGCCAGGAACTCCACGTTCCCCTTCGGCCCCAGCAATGGGCTGCGGATCAGCCCTTGCAGGCGGAGGCCCTCTTCTCGCGCAAACGTCAGCACCTCGCGCAGCACGCGGCGGTGGATTTCGGGGTCACGAACCACCCCCTTCCCTCGCGAGACCTCCGCACGCCCGGCCTCGAACTGGGGCTTGATGAGGGCGATGATTTCTCCCTCACCCCACCCCTTCACCACCGGCAGCAACACTTTGAGCGAGATGAACGAGGCGTCCACCGTGACCAGAGAGACCGCCTCCGGCAGCGATTCCAGGTAGCGCGCGTTGGTCTCCTCCATGACAACGACGCGCGGGTCACGGCGCAACTTCCAGTGCAGAATGCCCTTCCCCACGTCAATGGCATAGACTCGCGCCGCGCCGTGCTGCAACAGGCAGTCTGTGAACCCGCCGGTCGAGGCCCCCACGTCCGCGCAGACGCGGCCGCGCACGTCCACGCGGAAGGCCTCCAGGGCGGCCTCCAGTTTCTCGCCACCGCGCGAGACGAAGCGTGGGCCGGGGTCGAGGGTCAGAGTCACGCCCGGGTCCACGCGCGAGGCGGGCTTGAGGACCACCTGTCCGTCCACGCGCACGCGTCCGGCCATGATCAGGCGTTGTGCCTGTGCGCGGCTCTCGGCCAGTCCGCACTCGAAAAGCAAAAGGTCAAGACGAGTCTTTTTTGGCGAGGCCATCGGGATTTACAAAATCCTTACCTGTGGGTGATAGACCGTTCACACGGCGCGAGTAGAATAAGCAAAGAATTCATTTATATTGTACCGCCATCGGGTAAAATAGCCCCATGTTTCGAGCCTTGCTCAAGACCATGCGCCCCAGGCAGTGGGCGAAGAACGTCTTCATTTTCGCCGCCCTGGTCTTCGACCGCCAGTTGACGCGGCCGGGGGCGGTGCTGCACACCGTGCTCGGCGCCGTGGCGTTCAGCCTGATCGCCGGCGTGGTGTACATCGTCAACGACATCGCCGATATCGAGGCCGACCGGCAGCACCCTACCAAGCGACGCCGTCCCATCGCTGCCGGGCAATTGCCCATCCCCGTCGCCTGGGGCGCGGCCATCGCGTTGCTCGTCATTGCCTTTCCCCTTGCCCTGTGGCTCTCGCGCGCTTTTGCCCTGATCGTCCTGATCTACCTCGTCCTCAACCTGGCCTATTCCAAGTGGCTCAAGCACATTGTGCTGCTCGATATCATTATCCTGGCCTCGTTCTACGTCATCCGCGTTGCGGCGGGTGTGGCGCTGATCAAAGTAGAACGCTTCTCGCCCTGGCTTTACATCTTCACCACCTTCCTCGCCCTCCTCATCGGTGCGGGCAAACGGCGCGCCGAACTGGCGCAACTGGCGACGAACGCCAACGTCCACCGCCGCGTGCTGGACGGTTATACCCTTGGCTTCCTCGACCAGGTCATCACCCTGGCTGCCGGCATGACCGTCATCACCTACAGCCTGTATTCTTTCTCCGCCCCGAACCTGCCTCCGAACCACGCCATGATGTTGACCATCCCCTTCGTCATCTACGGCGTGTTGCGTTACCAGTACCTCTTGCAAGTCAAAGAAATCGGCGGCGCGCCGGAGGACATCGTCCTCACCGACCGCCCCCTGCAAATCGCCGTCGCTCTCTACGGCCTGGCCGTCCTGACGATTTTCTACTTCTCCTGATGACCACCGCGACCGCTCCCGGAAAAATCATCCTCTTCGGCGAACACGCCGTCGTCTACGGGCAACCGGCCATCGCCGTGCCGGTGACACAGGTGCAGGCAAAGGTGGACGTGGACGATTCGCCGCGCCCCGGCGTGTGGGTCCACGCCCCGGACGTGAACCTGCACGAGGAACTCTCCCGCCTCGCTCCCGGACACCCGCTGGGTGAGGCCATCCGGAGCGTGTTCTCCGCCCTGAGAGTTCCTCCTCCCTCCTCCGCCGATAGGAAGGAGGTGAACGGTAAGGGTGGTCTCGCCATCACCATCACATCCACCATCCCCGTCGCCTCGGGGCTTGGCTCCGGCGCGGCGGTCTCTGTGGCGTTGATCCGCTCCCTGAGCGCCCACCTGGGGCACCCCCTGCCCGATGAGCAGGTCAGCGCGCTGACCTACGAGGTGGAGAAAATCCACCACGGCACCCCCTCCGGCATAGATAACACCGTCGTGACCTATGCCAAGCCGGTCTACTTCGTGCGCGGCAGGGACGGGGAGCCGCCGACCATCGAGGTCTTTCCCATCGCGCGACCGTTCACCATCGTCATCGGGGATACCGGCCTCCCCGCGCCGACAAAGGAGGCCGTCGCCGACGTGCGCCGCCTGTGGGAGGCGGACCGGACGCGGATGGAGCGGCTCTTTGCGGCCATCGGGAGCATCGTCCGCGCGGCGCGGCAGGCCATCGAGGAAGGACATCCGGAACGCCTCGGCCCCCTGATGGACGAGAACCACGCCCTCTTGCAGGAGATGACCGTCTCTTCGCCGGAACTGGATCGTCTGGTGGAAGCCGCGCGCCGGGCCGGCGCGTTGGGAGCGAAACTCTCCGGCGGTGGGCGCGGCGGGAACATGATTGCTCTGGTGGAAGGGGGAAGCGCCTCCCGCGTTGCCAACGCGCTGCGCGAGGCCGGAGCGCAAAGGGGGATTGTTACCACGGTCGGGTAAGCGCCAGTCTGTAGAAATTCCATCGGCGTTGGTGGCCCTGTACGGGGTCCGCCCGGATAGGGGTGAGCGATGGCCTTTTTCTTTTTGAGCGAAGCGCCGCGCAGTGTGGGGAAATTTTGCCGCCGATATCTCGTGAGAACGCGCTGAGGATGATTGTCACTTGGCGGAAGAGGCGTTTCAGGATATAAATGGTCTGGTAATTGCTGTTTGCAGCAAGAGAAGCCATGCGACTCTGGCAAAGCCAGAGTCGGTGGTACCTTATACGGGTTGGAAGGTGCTCATGCGTTTGAGCGAGGTGACACAGGGAACCTGGGTTCGAGTAGTGGGTTTCGAGGGGGGCCAAGGACTGCGCGCCAGGTTGACCCAGCATGGTATTTATCCGGGGGACCGTCTGCGCGTTTTGCGCGTGGCGCCTCTGGGAGGGCCGTTTCTGGTGGAGGCCAATGGGCGTGAGGTCGCTCTGGGGCAGGGGGTGGCGGCGAAGGTCCTTGTGGAGGTCGAGCCATGAGATTTGCCCTGATCGGGCAGCCGAATTGCGGCAAGAGCACGCTTTTCAACCAGGTCGCCGGGTATCGAGCGGAGACCGGCAATTTCCCCGGCACCACCGTGACCTATACCGAGAGTCGTGTGCGCGTGGCAGGTGAGGTGGTCGAGGTGGTGGACCTGCCCGGCACGTACTCGCTGGCGGGCACCAATCCCGCCGAACGAGAAACGATGCGTTATCTGGCCTCACGGCAGGTGGACGTGATTATCAACGTGGTAGACGCTTCACGCCTGAGTGCCGGTCTGGAGTTAACCCTGGAACTCCTGGCGTTGGGACGCCCCATGGTCATCGCGTTGAACATGATGGACGAGGCAGCGCGCCTGGGATTGGAGATCAATGGGCCGGGCTTAGAACAGGAACTGGGAGTACCGGTGTTGCCCCTGATCGCGAGCAAGGGGCGTGGCGTGAAACCACTTTTCCTGAGGGCGCTGCGACTGGCGAAATCGCCGGACGAAGTGAAGGTCGAAAAGAGTATTCGAGGAGGTTCTTTTGCCCTAACCGACCCTGCTGAACGCCACGCGCGGGCGCGCGAACTGGTGCAACGATTTGTGCGTTCTGGCGAACGGCGTCTCTCCTGGCGAGATCGCCTGGATGACGTCCTCCTGCACCCCCTTTGGGGTTACCTCAGTCTGTTCCTCATCCTGTTTCTGTTCTTCGAGATGGTCTATGGCGTGGGGGCGGCTCTGGAAGGGCCGCTCCTGGCTTTCTTCGACGGCCTCACCGCCGGCCTCGGGCAACGCTTTGGCGCAGGGACGCTCCTCTCCGAGTTGGTCATTGGGACGATGCAAGGGGTTTCGGCAGGGATTGCCATCGTGCTGCCTTACCTGGTACCTTTTTTGCTCGGCCTGGGCTTGCTGGAGGATATCGGCTATCTACCGCGCGTTGCCTTCTTGATGGATGCCTTGATGCATCGCATCGGCCTGCACGGCAAAGCGGTGGTCCCCTTTATTCTGGGGTATGGATGCAATGTTCCGGCGGTGATGTCCACGCGCACCCTGGAAGACCCGCGCGAACGCTACCTGGCTGCGGCGGTGGCCACCCTGGTGCCCTGTGCAGCGCGCCTCTCGGTGGTCTTTGGGCTGGTGGCGTTTTACCTGGGGCCGGTGGCGGCGCTTTCGCTCTACCTGTTCAACCTCTTTGTCATCGCGCTGACAGGGCGACTCCTGAGCCGCGTGATGCCGGAAGACCTCCCCGGCCTGATTCTGGAGATACCTCCCTATCGCCTGCCCACACTGCGCATCATTGTGCAAAAGGCCTGGTTCCGTGTGCGCGAATTTGTGACCGAGGCCTGGCCGTTGCTCATCGCGGGCAGTGCCGTGCTCGCCGCCTTGATTTATTTCCGCGCCGCTGCGCTGCTTAACGTCCTTGTTCGCCCCATTACCTGGACCCTGGGTTTGCCTTCGGCGACCGGCGTGCCGCTCATCTTCGGCATCCTGCGCAAGGAACTTTCTCTGATCATGCTTGGACAGGCGCTTGGTTCCACGAACTTCGACGCCGTGCTGACGCCGGTGCAGATGTACACCTTCGCGGCTTTCGTGATGTTCTACATCCCCTGCCTGGCGACTCTGGGCGCCCTGAAGCGTGAATTGGGGACTCGTTCGCTGCTCTCTATCGCTGGCTTGACGGTTGTGGTGGCTCTGCTGGCGGCCTCCGTGGCGCGGGTGGCGGCTACGTTGTTCGTGGGTGGGGGGTGAGTCGCCTCATCGTTGTAAGAGTTCGGCGGCGGACGCGGCCATCAAGGCCGCCGCGCGGGGCAGTGCCTGTTCGTCGAAGTCGAATTTTGGGTGGTGATGACCGTAGTTCAGCCCTTTTTCCGTGTTCGCCGAGCCAATGAGGAAATAGCAACCGGGGACTTTATCCAGCATAAAGGCCATATCTTCTGAGCCCATCGTGATATAGCCCTCCGTGCTCAGGTCGGCCTCCGGCAAAAGGTGCCGGGCGACCTCCTGTACGCGCGCCGTGACTTGCTCATCGTTGATGACTGCCGGAGCGATGCGCCGGACTTCGATCTCGGTCTGGCATCCCAGCGCCTGGGCGGTGTGGCGGATGATCTCCTCAAAGCGCCGTAGGACCTTTTCACGCACGGACGGCTCGAAGGTGCGGATGGTGCCTCGCAGTTCGACCTGTGGAGGGATAACGTTGAAGGCTTCCCCGCCGTGGATCATCGTTACACTGACGACGGCGGTCTCCAGCGGGGCGACGTTGCGGGAGACGATGCTCTGCAGGGCGACGACGACGTGCGAGGCGGCCACAACGGGGTCTATGCTGTTGTGAGGGACGGCGCCGTGACCTCCTTTGCCACGCACGATGACCTTGAACTCCTCCGCCCCGGCCATGACCGGCCCGGCGGCCACCCCCAGCCAGCCGAGCGGTTTTTCATTCCAGAGGTGAAGAGCCAGAGCGAAGTCGGGTTTTGGGTTTTCCAACACTCCCTCGGCGATCATCATCTCCGCGCCGCCCATCGCCTCGCCGCATAATCCCTCTTCCGCAGGTTGGAAGACGAACTTGACCGTCCCGGCCAGATTGTCGCGGTGGGCGTGCAGGATGCGGGCGACGGTCAGGCCGATGGCTACGTGCCCGTCGTGACCGCAGGCGTGCATCACGCCCGGGTTCTGCGAGGCGTAGGGCGCTCCGGTCTCCTCGGTGATGGGAAGGGCATCCATATCGAATCGCAGCAGGGCGACCGGCCCGGGGTGTGCGCCGTGCAGCAGGGCGACCACGCCGGTTTTGGCGATGCCGGTAGCGACCTCCAGCCCCAGGTCGGTGAGTTCACGGGCGATGATGCCGGCGGTGCGCGTCTCGTGGTATCCCAGTTCGGGGTGAGCGTGCAGGTCGCGGCGGAGGGAACGGGTGTAATCGAACAGCGCTTGTGCTTCTTGAAGGTAATCAGTGGTCATGGGAATGCTCCATTTTTCAGATATGCTCTCCTCGATACGACCTCGCTTCGCTCGGCCTACTCGGAGAGCGCCCGCGCCGAGCGAAACGAAGTGAAGTCGAGGCGGCGCCTCGACTGCGGCCTCCGGCCTCCGCTCAATGCGATAACTCGCGCTGAGCGGAGCCGCCGCAAGGCGGCGAAGTCGAAGCGCCCACGCACTATCGTCTCAACTGCGGCCTTCGGCCTCCACTCACGCGAGAGCCTTGCCAAGCGGAACAAAGTGAAGTCGAGACGTCTGGTGCCGAGCCTCTCGATAAACCCGAGGCGGCCCACACAACGGCGTCTCGACTGCGACCGCCTGATGGCGGTCTCCGCTCGACGCGACTCGCGCCGGGCGAGCATTGTAGAACAACCGCTTGCGGTTGTCCCGCGCCTCCTCGCCAAGCGGAACGAAATGAAGTCGAGTCGCCTCGTGCCGGGCTTTTCGACTACGGCCTTCGGCCTCCGTCCGACGCGGCCGGATGCAGCAGCGAAGGGAGGACGGCCAGGGCTTTGCCCAGGCGTGTACCATGCCAGGTGATCAGAGATCCATCCAGCAAGAGAATGCGCCCTGTGCGCGCGGCGGGGGTATCCGCAAGCAGAGTGAACAGTTCCCGGCGGTGCGTTTCGTCGAATGGGTACGGTTCGCTGGGGAGCAGGATCAACTCCGGCGCGGCGGCGCGCACCTCGTCCAGGGCGACACGAGGGTAGCGCGTGTCGTGCCCTTCGACGGGGGCGGCGGGCGCGTCTCCTATGTCGGCTTCCAGGGGATAGCGACGCTCGCGTTCGGCAAAGACGTTTTCTCCGCCGAAGATGCTCAGCAGACTATGGGGATAGGTCTTCCGGTTGAAGGTCATCCACCAGCGGCGACCGTCGGGAGTCTCGTCCTGCCAGATGGGGCAGAAGTAGCGTATAGGTTGGGCGGACGCACTCGCAGCACGGGCAATTTCCACCTGCCGTTCCAGGTGTTCCACGCTCAAGAGAATTTCCGGCTTGTGGAAAAGGACGGCCAGATGGCGAAGGTCGGCCAGGGCATCCGCCACGCTGCGTGGGAAAGTCAGCCAGAGGGTAAGCCCGGCCTGCTCCAGGGCGCGTACGATGGCGGGGGTGTTTTCTTCCTGATTGAGAATGACCAGGTCGGGGTGAAGGGCGATGATTTCCCCGGTACGGGCGTTCTTCGTCCCACCGAGGCGCGGGATGACGCCCTGCTTCGCGGCGGGCAGGGGACAGTAGTCTGTAACGCCGACGAGGGTCTCTCCCAGGCCGAGGTCGAAAAGACTCTCGGTCATTGAGGGGATGAGGGAGACGACGCGGCGCGGCGGTGTGTCGGGTTGAGGAGGAGGGTACGTGGTCATCCCAGGATGATGCGGCGGAATCGTTCTTCGTAGCGAGGATGTTCTTCGGTGCTGTCTTCCGTGTGCCAGGATTTGAGGCGTTCCAGGAGTTTCTCCGGCTCGCGGATCTGGCTTTTGTGCGCCAGGATGGCGCGGGTTTTGATTTCCCAGGTATCGGTGACATCGAGAGTGACGTTGGGGTGAGCCGTGAGTGAGACCCAGACCTCACGCGGGGTGTGCGGCTCCAGGCCCTCGGCGAGGAGTTCGGGGAAATAGAAGGCGTTGCCTGCGGCGGGGAAGACCGCATCCAGCACGACCTGGCCGGCGTAACGGTGGTCGGGATGGTTCAGGCCATAGCGATCGCTGGGGTACAGGTTTTGCGGATCACAGGTGACCAGGATATCTGGTCGGAAGCGACGGATGAGACGTACCACGTCCCGACGCAGGTCGAGATCGGGGAAGAGGTGCCCGTCGGGGCGGTCCAGAAAGTGAACTTCGCGCGCGCCGATGATACGGGCTGCGGCTTGTTGTTCCTCCTGGCGGATGCGGCAGACCTCGTCCGGCCTCAGTTGGCGGTCGTTTGCGCCTTTGTCGCCGCAGGTCAGCAGGGCGTAGATGATGTGGTGGCCGGCGCGCGCCCAGCGGGCCAGCGTCGCTCCGCAAAAAAATTCCGGGTCATCCGGATGAGCGAGGATGACCAGGATGGTTTGCGGTTGTTCCCAGGCATCGGGAGGCGTAGAGGATGTGTTGGATGATGAGGTCATCTTCGCTTCCTGGAGCGCGATGATTTTCTGCGGCCTCGACGTCGCGGTTTTTTCGATGTCTTTTTCGATGGAGGAGGTTGTTCCTCTGCAGCCGTTGAGGGTGGTGTTTCCTCAGGGGGATGGGTTACCTCGCGCTCTTCGCATTGGGCGCAGGGGGCGGCGGCTTTCCTCCGCAGAGCCTCTAGTTCATCCCAGGGCTCGAGGTCCTCGCGATGAAATTCGTATAGTGTTTTTTCCTCGCTGTCCAGTTGTACAACGACCGTCCCACGTAAGGGGCGCACCTCGACCACTTTGCCCGGCCCATGGGGGGTGATGACGCGCTTATTGCGTTTGGGGAGATGTTTGCGCGCTTCAACGTACTGCTCGAACTCGTAAATCAGGCAGCAGCGCAGGCGACCACACATGCCGGTGATCTCGGATGGGGTAAGCGATATTCCCTGTTCCTTTGCCATCTTGATTGAGATGGGGGTGAATTCGGTCAGGAACAGGGAGCAACAGCGTTTCTCCATGCCGCAGGCGCCCATGCCGCCGATGATTTTCGCTATATCGCGCGGGCCGATTTGCCGCAATTCAACTTTCGAGCGCGGGTACATGCGTTGCATGGCGCGGCGTAAGTCTTTCAAATCTACGCGTTCTTCCCCTTCGCAGGAATAGAGAAAGGCGAGACGGGAGCCATTATAGTTGAATTCGGCGGCAATGATTTTGACCCCCTCGATGCCCATCTCGGCAAGACGGGCGCGGCATCGCTCTAGAGCCTCTTGTTGGCGAGCGCGCCAGGTCTGGTACAGTGTGAGGTCCCTTGGCGTCGCGCGACGTTCTACCTTGCGCAGATCGCCGTTTTCCCGCTCCGGGGGCTCGCGATAGACGCGGACGACGCGCCCAAGGTGTTCCCCCCGCGCCGTATCTACGATGACGTATTCGTCCTCGCGGACATCGGGGACGGCACTGCTATCGAAATGGTAAATTTTGCCTGCTTGTGAGAAGCGGACACCGATAATCAAAGGTTGCATGGGGGGTATTATAACGCGAATGGAGGCGACGGTGAGGCCTTCGGTTTCCCCGCCGGCGCAGGTCGGGGATGCCGGTGGGGGTTCCCCTTAGGTGGCGTTCAGACGAATGGTGAACGTACTTCCCTTCCCCGGCTCACTTTCCACTTCCAGGACACCGTTGTGTTGCTCGATGACCTGTTTGGTGATGGCCAGCCCCAGGCCGAGGCCTCCAAAGAGGTCATCGCCGGCGCGTTCCAGGTGGTAGAAACGGTCGAAGATATAGGGGCGAATCTCCGGGTCAATACCGATGCCGTGGTCTTCCAGAGCGATGATAACCTGGCCGTTGTCCTGGCTCAGGCGCAGTTCCACGTCGCCGCCGTTCGGGCTGAATTTGATGGCGTTATCTACCAGGCAGGTGAGCGCACGTTCCAGGGAGCGTGCATCTCCAAGCACCGTCGGGGCACGACGCGGTATCTTCAAGCGCAGTTTCACCCCTTGTTTGCGAGCCTGCTCCTTGTAAGCATCCAGGACGTTTCGGGCAATCTCGCCGAGGTCCACTTCCTGGAATTCAGGGAGCACGAGGTCCAGTTCCTGGAGGAAGAGAATGTCGTTGACCAGGTTGATGATTTGCTGGATGTTGCGTGCCACGGTATCTACGGCCTGCTGAAATTCTTCGCCGGAGAGTATCCCTTTCTGAATCAGTTGCAGGAAACCGCTGGCGGCCATCAAGGGGGTGCGCAATTCATGAGCGACCATGCTCAGGAACTCGCGGCGCTTGAGTTCCTGCTCGGCGAGTTGCTGGTACGCCTGTGCCAGTTCGCGGGCGCGCAGACGCAGGTCCTCGATGGCCATTTCATCGTTCTCACGCAGGCGGCGGCTGATTTCGCGCACCATCGCGACGGCCACGCTGCTGCTGCGTCTCAGGACATGGTCGAAGGCCGTTTTCTGGATTTCCAGTACTACCAATTGGTTTTTCGCGGTCACGGTGGCGGCGCGCGGCGCATTGTGAATCAGGGCCATCTCGCCGAAAAAGTCCCCCGGTCCCAAGGTCTTCAGCAGGCGCACTTCGGCGTTGTTGACGATTTTGGTGACCTCCGC